>JBFFJV010000198.1:0-5337 GCA_041555695.1 Thiohalomonadaceae bacterium
AGCGCAGTGGTCTGGGCCAGCATACTACCAGTACTGCGCGCCTCTACCACCTGGCGCAGGGGGGAGTCGTAATTGACTCACCCGGCGTGCGTGAATTCCGCCTGTGGCCCATGAGTGAGGCGGTGCTGGCCGAAGGCTTCCGTGAATTTCACCCCTTCCTCGGAAGGTGCAAATTTCGCGACTGCAAACATCAGCGGGAACCGGGGTGTGCCCTCAAGGCGGCACAGCAGAGCGGTGAGATAAGCGCCGAACGACTACACAACTATCACAAGATTGTCGGCCAGTTGCAGGAGTTTGCCGAAGAGTATTGAGATGACTACTGCGACGGCGGATTATCCAGCGCCCGCAGCAACTCGCGCTCCAGCTCACTGGCAGGCTCCGTAGCAGGCTCAGTGGCAGGGACAGCACCCCCGGCTGAAATCGGTGCGGGCAGACCAAAATCCGGTAACGGCGGTGGCAATATGGCACCCGTCTCGCTTGCCGGCCCCACCCTGTCCTGCTTCACCTCCTCACCCGGGATATCGAGACCGATGGCCCGTTCGGTGGCACGATTGAGCACGATAATACTAATGCGCCGGTTCACCGGTGCGGCGGGATTCTGCTTATCAAACAGTACCGAAGAGGCAAGCCCCACCACGCGGCCGAAACGTTCGGTATTCATCCCACCGGTCTTCAATTCACGCCGTGCGGCGTTGGCACGATCCGCAGAGAGCTCCCAGTTGGTGTAGTTAGATCGTTGACCATGGAAGGTCGTGGCATCGGTGTGGCCGGTGACACTGATGTGATTAGGCACCTCGGAAATGGTCTTCGCCAGTTCGTGCAAAATCTCCTTGGTATACCACTTGAGGTGTGCACTGCCCGAATCGAACATCGGGCGGTTCTCCCTGTCGACGATCTGAATACGCAGCCCCTCGGTGGTGATGTCGAGTTTGAGCTGATCCTTGAAGTCGATCATGGTGGGGGTATTCTCGATCTGCTGTTTAATACGCTGCATCAGCTCATCGAGTCTGGCCGCCTCCTCCAGCTGATCGGTCAGATCCTCCGGTGGCGGTGCCTTTAGCGGATCACCCTCGCCCTTAGGAGTCTCCATCGCCCCCCCCAGGTCAATCATACTGGTACTGGCACCACCTGCCGCCTCAATCGCCGAGGGGCTCTGGAACACATCAGAGATCACCTCACGGTCATGCTGTGAGGTGGAACCGAGTAGCCACAGCAGCAGGAAGAAGGCCATCATCGCGGTGACGAAGTCGGCATAGGCCACCTTCCAGGCACCACCGTGATGGCCCTCGCCACCCTTCTTCACCTTCTTGATGACTATGGGCTGTTTTTTGTTGTCGACGGCCATGGGGGGGGCGCTAGCGGCTCAACTTTTGCCGGCGTTCTTGACGTACTCCTCCAGCTCCAGGAAGCCGGGGCGTACATTGGAATAGAGCGCCTTGCGGCCAAACTCCACCGCCACCTGAGGGGTATAGCCGTGAAGGGTGGCCATAATACTGACCTTGATGCACTCCAGATATTTCGCCTCCTCGCGCCTGACATGGCCAAGGAAGGCGCCCACCGGCCCCACATAACCATAGGCCAGCAGAATACCAAGAAAGGTACCCACCAGCGCCGCGGCAATGTGGTGCCCCAGCACCTCGGGCGGTTCACTGATCGAGCCCATGGTGATCACCACCCCAAGCACCGCGGCAACGATACCGAAGGCGGGCAGACCATCGGCCATGGTGGTGACCGCGTGGCTCGGAAGGTGAGATTCCTCGTGATGGGTATCAAGCTCAATATCCATCAGATTCTCCAGTTCCATCGCATTCATGCTACCGCCGACCATCAGCCGCAGATAGTCGCAGATAAACTCAAGGGCATGGTGGTCGGCGAGCACCTTCGGGTAGCGATTGAAGATAGCGCTTTCCCTGGGCTCCTCTATATCATTCTCCAGAGCCATCAGGCCCTCCTTGCGGGCCTTGGAGAAGAGTTCATACATCAGCGCCAGCAGGTCGAGATAGCTCTGTTTGTTATATTTACTCCCCTTCAGCAAAGAGGGGATGCTGCGCAGCACATCCTTAATCACCACACCGGGGTTAGAGGCGACAAAGGCGCCGGTGGCAGCACCGAAGATGATCAGAAACTCATAGGGCTGCATGAGGATCCCCAGGTGCCCATGCGACAACACGTAGCCGCCGATCACACTACCGGTCACCATCAACAAGCCGAGGATAAACTTCATCTACACTCCACTAACAAATCACTCAAACAGGCCATACTGTAACGATAGTCGCATTCACGTACTAAGCATGCAAGTGTCCTGAGTGGTGCCATACCTACCGGCATTGCAGTCTGTAACGCATACCGGCAAAATCTCCACTAGTTAATAAAAGGAACGGTAATGAACGAAGCGTTGGCAAAATGGGTGGGAGAACTGCAACAACACCCCCTCCCCGTTCTCAAGGCCAACCTTGAGCTGCTACAACAGCTCTCTGCCAACGAGCGTACCGACATGGGACGCCTCGCAACCATTATCGAGTCCGACCCCGGCCTCAGTGTGATGCTGCTGCGCCACATTAATGAAATTCGCCACAAACACCTGCGTAGCGAGATCACCACCCCGCGCCATGCCCTGATGATGCTCGGTCTGCAGCAGCTACGCCTGCAATTACCCAAAGCGACTCTCGCCGAAACACTGCCCGAAGAGAGTCAGCAACGCCTGCATACTCAATTCAGCCAGTCCTTCCACGCCGCCTACCAGGCACGCGACTGGGCGCGTCTGGGGCGCGACCTGGACGTAGACGAGGTCTTTACCGCAGCGCTACTCAGTAACCTGGGTGAGACGTTGCTCAACCTGCATGCCGCCGAAGAGGTCGACAGGGTCTACACACTGATGCAGCAAAAAGCGATGCAACCGGAGGAGGCACAATACGTGGTGTTCGGTTTCAGCTTCGATCAATTGACGCTGGAGATCGCCCGCGCCTGGCATCTACCTAACCTGCTGTGCGACAGCCTGCAGGCAGAAAATGCCTCGATGAACCGTGTGCTTAATGTCATGCTGGCGGCACAACTGGCCCGCAGTTCACGCTACGGCTGGTATAGCAAGGCAGTAGCAAAACTTGTCGATGATATCGCCGGGTTCATGCTCAGTGACGCCAGTGCCACCGCTACCCTGCTCCACCACAATGCGGTGGAGGCCGCCCGTGAATCCACCGTCTACCGCGTGCCACACCCTGCCGCCCAACTGCTCTACCCTGCCGGGCTAGCCGAAGAGAAAAAGCCGGTGGTAAAAAAGAGCAACCACGCCACGCTACCGTCATTAGAGGATACCGATTTCTGCCTCGCCCCACAGCGACAGGTACTGGTACGTACGCTCAAGACCCTGAATACCCCCGATGAAACACTGCCACTAAAAGAGGTGCTGCGACTGGTACTTGAGGGAATGCACGACGGCCTCGGCCTCAACCGCGTGGTATTCGCCGGCCTTACACCCAACAAGGATCAACTGCGTGCCAGCTACATGCTGGGTAGCGACAACGACCCCGCCTTCAAACAGTTCGCCGTCGACCTCAGTGGCCATAACCTCTTCGTACGGCTGATGGAAAAACAGCAATCGTTGTGGCTGGATGACAATAACCGCAGGAAGTTCTTCCAGATTATCCCCATCAACTTTCATAAACTGATCGACAACGACAGCTTCTTTGTCATGTCACTATTCATACGCAGCAAACCGGTAGGACTGTTCTATGCCGACCGGCATAGCCGAAACTGTCGATTGAATGAGGAGAGTTACAAGCGCTTTAAACAACTGGTAACGATGGCTTCGCATCACCTTAGTAAAGGGTGAACAAGCGGTCACTATCGTACCGGCCATTGTGTTGGTAAATGGTTGATATACTCTAAAAATGCCATCAACTATAGGTAAAACCACTTCCCGATAAACTCTTAACCATTGTCAAGTACGCTACGAATTTTCTTCAATAATGTTTTCGTGAGATAGGGCTTACGTATCAAGTTATCTTTCAATTGCTCGTCAATATCACTATTAGTTTGTATATCATCATGACCACTAACCACCTGAACTTTGAGGTGGGGATTATCTTTTAATGCGCTTCTGGCCAATGTATAACCATCCATTTCAGGCATGACCACGTCAGTAAGTAATAAATCTATCGGTTGATTCTTGAGAATGGTCAATGCTTCTTTGCCGCTATTTGCACATATCACCTGGTACCCCTGCTCACTCAGTGTTTCACGTGCCAACTCAAGAAGTGCGACTTCATCATCTACAACTAAAATAGTTTCATTGCCGCGATAGTCCTCATCTCTGCCAGCATCGACTCCAGAAGGAGTAGCTTTCATCCTGTGATCTGACATAAGCCGGGGAAAAAAGAGCAACACTTCCGTTCCTTTACCTGGCTCTGACTCGACACGTATCAAACCTTTACTTTGCATCACGAATCCATAAACCTGACTTAGGCCAAGTCCTGTTCCCTGAGAACCTTTAGTACTAAAGAAGGGTTCAAATATCCGTTCCTTAGTAAGTTCATCCATCCCAGCCCCATTATCTTTGAAGCTTAACATCACATACTCACCGGTATTCAGTTGGGAGGACAGCGTGTTTGCATCCATCTCGCCAATACAAATATTCCGGGACGTAACAATTAGCTGTCCAACCCCATCCATTGCGTGCATTGCATTGATACAAATATTAACAATGGCCGTTTCGAGCTCATTCCTGTCCACCCAAACTGAACCAAGTTCGTCCGCAAGCTTAAAATCCAGGTTAACTCTAGGAGTCAATGTTTTTTCGAGCATATCCTTCTGTTCGAGGACAACCCTATTGATGTCAACATTTTCAGGATGGAAAATATTTCGCTTAGAAAATGTCAGTAATTTTTTTGTCAGCTGTGTGCCTCGAACAGTGGCATTTCGAATATGCTGAAGATAATCGTGAAATTTCTCATTTTCACCCAGTTGCATATCAAGCAGCTCGGCGTAACCAGAAATAATTGCCAGTATGTTGTTATAGTCATGGGAAACCCCTCCCGTCAACTTACCCAAAGCGTCCATTTTCTGATTCTGACGAAGTTCGTCCTCAATCTGTTTTCGCGCGGTTATATCCTCAGCAATGCCTGCAACACGAATCACCTTACCGTCACCATCATAAATCGGGTATGCCCTGGCCTTTATCCACAGCACTTTATCTCCCGACACTTGTATCCGATACTCTCTAAAATCCACAACACCTTTAATGGACCCGACATCTTTCGGAATATCCTCAAGCACCTGGGCTTTATCATAGGGATGTACTGCCTCTATCCACAGCTGTGGGTTTTGATAAAGCTCCTCAGC
>JBFFJV010000199.1:0-5259 GCA_041555695.1 Thiohalomonadaceae bacterium
GACCATGATTGTGCCTGCCGGGTGATTTATCCGCGATCCAGACGATCCCCTCATACAGATCAAATTCGCACAAAAAATGGTATTTATGATCTGTACGCCGATGAGCGGTTACCCGGTCAAGCATCATGATCACATACGTCGTATAGAGATTATGGAGAGCAACTAGATTAGGTTCACGGTAGCGCTTTAGCATGTCGAACTGCTCATGCATCCAGACCACAAGTCCAGGATAGAACGCCTCATTCGGGATCAGCGGTGTACCGACAAACCCGTCAATGTCTCCCAGAGGGCGCAACTGCCAACGCTTAAGCTCGGGAGCCTTCTCAGCGAGCTCTTCATCTACCAACACAAGCATATTGTTGCAGACTTGCGCATGCAGCGCGGCAAGGTCACATCGCCTTCTTAGGCTGTAGTGGAGCTGGGAGGCAAGACGCGGATCCTCCACACCGGTGATATAGGCGGCATCCACAATATCCGTCGAGGCATGCATCATCCGCGCAAACGTCGTTTTTGTGATCTTTTTGTGTGTAATCGAAGATCCGTCACGCTTATTGATCACATTGAGCAACGCCGCGATCCCCTTTTGCTGCACCTTTGTCACCGACAGACTAATTTTTCCCTCATCGGTCATACCCTGAGCATCACACCATGTGATAAGCGTCACGAGACGTTCGGGTACAGCAAGAACCGTATGCGAGGTGATATCACACAGCTGCTTGCGTTGCTTTTCAGATACCGCGCGCTTAAGTAGCACGGTTGCTGCGCGGTTATAGATGCATTGACGCTTGATATCATAGGCGAGCGGAATTGACATATCGAGCGCCTCCTCGCTCTTTACGAGATGAAGCATAAGTCGCTTCTCGCTACCGCGACCATAATAAAGCGCAACTAGCAATGTCAGGGCGATTCTGATCGCCCCTTTTTTCCCCTCATTCATCGCAGTCTCGATGAATTGATCGAGCGCAAGGAACAGGTGTGCCGTCTCGCTAATGGTAAGGTGATTTCGATCCGTCGGCAGGATGGCCCTGTCGAATGCCACCGTGTTCTTATATCCCTCCATCTGCAGGGCGAGTTGGACCGAGTCCTGATCCAAGTATGGCGTATCGCCACTTATCAAGAATGCGAGCTCATCGCCCCCCTCGAGATCATCGCCTGGCTCCGCCTCTTCACCGTCATCCATTCCCAGGACAAGATTGTGAAAAATGATCTCACGAAGAAGTGGATCATCATCGATGCAGTGGTGGCGTTCCTCAGCGAGTCGCAGTGGTGAAGGCAACCCACCAACGACAGGCCCTCCCCCACTGCCGCCCCCTCCGCCATCACCGGTGTTATCACTACCGTTTAGCATCTTTTGCCGAGCACTGATGAGCTTCTCAATCACGTTTCCCTCGCTGGCAAGGGTCTGAAGGTTTAGTAACTGGTTTTTCACCGCACACCAGTAGTCATCCGAGCTCATCGGATTGACCGGCATGCGCATAAGATGTCGCGCGTTGTCCGGCTTACTCAGATGTCGGGCGTACAGGGCGTAGCGGTAGGGGTTGTCATCTCTGGTACTATCACTCGGCCTGTTATGATTGAGATCAATCAAGCATTGCGCTTTGAGTGCCACGTAGCATTTTCGGTGTTTTGGATCAGCCACATCAGAGTGGATCAGCCCATATAGGGGATGTGTACCAAGCACGCCTTTGAGGCTTGTCGCCGAGGTTGTGTCGACGCGCGTCTTCACGCCGCACGCTTTTGCGTAGGCTTCACCATTGATGAGTAAGACAAACGACGTACGCCACTGGTCAACCTTAAACTCGCTGTTATCGGTAGCGATCTGCTCGAGGTACTCGAGGAGCGGCATGGACTGCTGGCAGACCGTCACGTAGGCAAAGAGCGAATCGGGGAAATTGAAGAGGGTCACGGTCTCCTCTAGTCCCTCACGTGTCTCTTCGAGCTCATCCGTAGGCAACTGGCTAAGAAGGGTTGCTATGAGCCGTACCTTTGGGCTCAGATTATCCTCATTCATCGTCTTGCTCCTCACCTTGCTGCGTGTTGAGCTGCGTGAGATCGACACCCTCTCCTGAGGCCCCGTCACGCACGGGATCGACAGATAATTCGGGTCTGGCGTGAAAAAGGGTCTGGCGCGAGGCGTCGCACGCCTTGCAGAACTTTTCCTGCGAACAGCCATTTACGAAGAGTTGTACCCGTTGTGTGGTTCGTAGCGCCCGGTACAGATCGCCCACATAGTGCAATATTCGTACTGTGGCGATCAGCGGTCGCAGTAGCAGATCGGCACTAATTAAAGTATGTAGCTGGCTTTCGTTCACCCGAGGCGGCAGAAGCAAGACATTTACCATCTCGTGAGGCTCGAGCAGTGCTAAGGCCAACTCATAGGCCTTCATGCCCGAAACCAGCACATAGGCCTTTTTGTGTTTTTTGACAATGATCGGACTTGTCAGCAGAACCGCCCAGAGCACCTCCTTGCGCAGAACACTGTGGTCCTTCAGCAGAAAAGGGAGCTCCTGGTGGACGCGAAGCAATGGAGTGGCCAGTGGGTCGGGACCGACGATCTCGCTGATGGCAATAGTTATGGGGCTGATCTGCTCAGCAAGTTTATGTACATTCATCTTTCTTACCCCCTATCAGTAGGAAACC
Source organism: Thiohalomonadaceae bacterium (assembly GCA_041555695.1). Taxonomy (GTDB): domain Bacteria; phylum Pseudomonadota; class Gammaproteobacteria; order Thiohalomonadales; family Thiohalomonadaceae; genus JAPHSX01. The sequence continues at coordinate 2,641 of JBFFJV010000199.1, forward strand.
GAAGTCCGGTTTTGACCGACACCAAGCTTTTCTATCGAAGAGACCGATTCAGATGGGAGATGAGGGCTGACTGGGAAGCGCAAACGGGCGGATGTTGTCAGAAAAGTATGCAAGAAAATTTTACCGGTCAGATTCCGCGTTAATGCGTATTTTCGACATCCAGGTAGAGATAACCGATTGATTTCACTAGAATTTGTGATAACCGTTACTTTACGGAAATAGCAATTTTGCTCATTCATATGTGTTCACCTTCCTATTAACCATTAAACAGATGGGCATTTAGTGCCCTTTTCTTTACTCAATAATTAACAAGTACCAACACAAGGTTTTTCTGAAAATGTTGTTATGCAGACGCTAAAACTGTGACATTTGTCCGTAATCTTCCGTATAGAGGCAATTATTTTGGTCATGATTTCTAGATGAAGTTAGAGAGGAATCAGAAGCACATGTGATGCATACATTGTTGCTTTGAAAAAGAAGTAGAGCTTAGACGTCAGAACGATTACAGATAGCGGATTTAGATAGTTGCTGATTCGCACATAAATTGAGACAAGATCCCTCTCGCCTACTTCACCGTGGGCAATAACCACGCAATCTAACGGCCACCTCGGTTTATCCCTGGTATAAACCGTATACATTACCTTCCCATCAGGACCAGCTTCCCTACCACCTCTGATTTTGAGTGTGAAGAAAGCGCATCACACCTAAAGTGATATACCTGAGCGGAAACTCACCTGTTCAATGAGGATTCCCATCACGGCGTCTTGATCTTTCTCCTCTGCCAACTTAGATGATCGGACACCACATCCATGACACATGTAATAATTCTTCAATAGCCACGTAGCTTATCGTTCTTATCAGGCTTACATGACTCTGCATAATGGCTTTTACGATTTTTGTGGGCACAGAGATATCACTCGTACTCGGATCCGTATCTTTTTTATTTATTAAATCACCAATATTCTTACCTGTTCATTGTTTATTCAATATGACGACCTAGCCAATGGTTCACATTGCATCTAGGACACCAGACGCTGTCGACTAACGAATTTTCCGAATGCGCACTGCAAAAAACATTTGCAGTTAGGCACATAGCAAAATAGGAAGGAAATGATGTGTGATATTGAGAAACTTGCCGAAGCCATTAACAAACTCTCGCATGGCATACCAATAAATAGTGATTATTGGTCAACCCATGAGATAGCTAAGCTCTTAAAACGGTCCGTTAACGTGGTCCGTGACTCCATTGTGCACTTGCCAGACTTTCCTCCCGCCCACAGAATCCCTAGCAGGAAAGGAGGTGATGGACACCCTCTATGGAAGGCCAAAGAGGTACTCGCATGGCTTGAAAAATATCGTGATAGAACCTAATCAAGTTTATCAGCGAGATCCTCAACAGTCGGTGCGTAATATACGTTCTGAAGGATTCTTAGGTCCTTATGACCACTCACCTTGGCGAGTTCCATAACCGATAACTTCTTGGAAAGTATTGTCAGTGCCTCCCTTCTCGTATCGTGAAAATGCAATCCCACGACCCCTGCTAGCCGTTTTAGCTTCCGAAAGACTGCATCTATACTAGATGCCTTTACTCCAAACACATGCTCGTGTTTTTTGGTCACACGCATGACATGGGTAAGGATAAGCTGAGCCTCCGAACTTAACGGCACGTCACGGGCGTGGCTATTCTTTGACATGGCAACATGTACATAGCGCTCATGCACATCCTCTTTTCTTAGTCCGGCGATCTCCCCAGCCCTCATGGCAGTTTCGATGGCAAACAGATAGCATGCCCCAACCCGCGCAGAGACACTCAGTGGTGGCTCGTCAGGAGAGTAACCTGATGCATGAATTAGCCTTTCTGTCTCATCCTGAGTTGGCCTTCTGTTCCTTGGTGGATTCTCCCGTGGGCGCGAAACATCCTTGGTTGGAGACAACTTGAGCCACCCCCACTCCTTCCTGGCCGTGTTACAGGCGTGAGATAAAATATTCATCTCCCTGTTTACCGTCGATCCACTCACCTGCTTGAGCCTGCGATCTCGCCATGCCGCGATGTGCTTTGCCGAGAGTTCCTCCAGGCGAACCTGTGACGCTTCATCCTTCATGATGAGTGCGATCGTTTTTACCTCACGAATGTGTCCGCGTTTTGTCGGACTAACTTCGCGTGAATACCGCTCTAACAAATCCCCGAAGGACTTGTTTGGGATCTTTCCAAGGAGGCCCTCTTCAATTTCAACTTCAGTTTGAAGGGCCCACGACTTTGCTGCTGCTTTGGTACGGAATGTTTTTGTCTTGCGAACACCTTTGAGTCGTACTTCAGCACGCCAGCGATCACCGCGTTTCATAAATGCAGCCATATCTATCACCTTCTATGGTTCAGGGGCAACGTCTTCACTTACCTTTGCGTACTACCAAGAACACTGGTGGCAGTTTTGGCGCAAAATGGTGGCACTTCTGGTGGCAAATTGGTGGCACCTGTACCAGGAAGTTGTTGCCCATTGTTGGGTAATGATGAACACGAGATACACATTTTATCCAGTAAAAACATGGACTTACTGCGTAAGAATGGCTAAAACTGCGAGAAGTTGTAACTTGTTGAATTATAAGGATGTGGTGCCCGGA
>JBFFJV010000200.1:0-5253 GCA_041555695.1 Thiohalomonadaceae bacterium
TCGTTACCTCGGTCAAAGTCGCCGCCGGGTGTTTTGTCGGGGTAGGCACTGTGCAGGGCAAAGCTCATCAAACTGTCATGCCTGTCGTCACTCTTGAAGGGGTAGGGGGTGGTCTTGAGTGAGGCACCCAGGCCGGTGAGCAGTTGTTTGACCTCGGCGGCCTGTTCTTGAATGCGCTCGCGTAGTTTGCCCCGCTCGGTACCGTCGTAACTGAGCAGGGTACGCAACAGCAAGGTGTGCAGGCGCAGGTTGCGCAGCTGCGGGCCGGCCTGTTCGATGCGCTCCAGTACATCGACGAGCTGGTTGACCTCTCGACTCAGCGCCCGTGCATGGTTTACTTTTGCGGCCTGTTCACTTGCCAGTATGGCCAGTGATGTCGCCAGTCGTTGTGCGTGGGGCTGTAGCTGGTGTGCCAGCAGCACCATATTTTCATCCAGCCCCTTTTCCTGTTCACGGCAGGCCTGGTGGATCTGCTCCAGACCATCTTTACCTTCTGCAGGAATTCCCCACTGCTTCCACAGGTCGGCACGGTACATTAACTCCTGGGTGCTGATATCGATCAAAGCCTGCTCACTCTCCAGGCAGCGCTTGAACGCCAGTTCGGCATGGGAGCGGGCGCTGGTGATCCCCTTCAGTGCGGCATGATGTTGTGCGATGCCATCCTCGTAATCCCCCACCATTTTCATGCGGTGACGCAGCTTTAGCGGCAGAAAATCGCAATAAAGCTGCTGGAAAATAGCATCCATTTGCCGCTGTCGCTGTTGTTGCTGTTTGCCCGGGGCCCTGGCCGGTAGCAGGCGGTTGGGGCTCACCGGAATACCAAGACGGTTATGGTACAGACGCACGGTCATCGTCGTGGCCAGTTTGTTGAAGTTGCGGAACAGTACAGTGGCCGGGGAGTGACAGGGGTAGGCCGCGGTAACCGTTGTTCTGGAGACACGTCGCAGGCGCTGGCTGTCTGCAGGAATGGTGTCGTAACTTGCCGCCTTGTGTTGCTCCTGTACGGCACGTAACTGTTGATGAATGGATGGCGGATATTTTTTGCATCGCAACACCATTGCCTCTACCAGATTGTCGGGCAGTGAGCCCTCATTCAGCCAGCGCTCTTTAAGGCTGGGGAGAATATTCTGCGCGGCAAAGGCGAGCAGTCGCTGCTGCTCAATGAGAGAGGTAAAGCCGGCACTGCCGGTAAATACCAGCGAGACCTTGTCGGCATCGGCCACCAGGCGATGCATCAGGGGGCGATTCAGGCGGCGACTTAGCCGCAGGCGCCAGCCGAGAAGGGTACGTGAAATCGCTATCAGTTTTTGCACCATCACCACTATCACGGCATAGGGGCTGCTGGCGGCGACCAGGTCTGACAGGTGGCGGTCTATATCATCCTGACCGTAGATGGCCCGTTGTAGCCAGTCGTCGCTGGTGCGCAACAGATAGGCGGCACGTGGCGACAGCCGCTTACTGTGAAACAGCTGCAGTGACTGGGCGATGAGGGCTGCCAGCTGGCTGGTGTCAGTTGCTGCAGCCAGCGGCGCACCGATGCACAGTACTGTGCGGTTAAGCAGAAAACCGGGCAGCCCCTTCCGGTATCCCAACTCCACGCTAATGTCGTTATTGATACGGATCTCACGTGGCGGTGGGGCGTTGATCTGTTCGCACACATCCAGCACAAAGGCGTGCAGGTCTGCCTCCTGCTCCGGGTCCACGACAATACCGTGTCGCTGACCTGAACGCAGTGAGAGCAGCGGTTTTGAGAGGAGAAACAGCGCGACCATTCCCAGCAGCAGGGTGAGCAGCTGCACCAGCAGTGCCAGCGGCCCAAAGCCGGTGACCGATGCGCCCCAGGTGGTGAACAGGTTGTAATAGATCAGGCCGACGGAAAAGGCGAGTAGCATAAAAAGATAGAGCAGGACAAAGAAGACCTCGCTAGCGGCGGCGAGGAGCAGTGCGGCGATAAGCTTTCCCCCTTTCGGATAGGGAAGGAATTTCGGCAGCGTAGCCGCGGGCTTAAGGGATTCAGGGGAGGGCCGTGTTGCGGCCGGTTTGACGGCCCCGCTGGTCTGAATGCGCGAGATCGCACCAAGAGTGGCCAGCAGCGTCACAAATTTCTTTGCCTCGTCAGCGCTATGGGTGCGCTTGAGTACGAGTGGCTTGCCGCAAAGCAGCAGCTCGCGCTGCTTTTCCGGCAGCTTTAAGCGCTCGGCCAGGGCCTGTTTAACCTGTGCCGGCTCAAAGCCCTCGCGCAGCTTGCCGCGGAAGATCACCTGGTAGGACGGGACGGCTTCCATACGCCTCTCTCTCCTTGTTATGTGTTATGTGAGAGTAGTTAATCCCGCTAAGTCTAGCCCACAGCCTGTTGTGTGGATATTGCAGGGGTCACACTTTGTCTCACCCGAAGAGGCCGGTGACACCTCAGGCCATCCCATCCCGGCTGAAGCTGCGGTAGGTGCTGCGGCCGCCTTGCTTGGCCTGATAGAGCGCGCGATCGGCCTGGCGCTGCAGCTCCTCGATATCGTCACTGTCGTCCGGGTAGTGACTGATGCCGATACTGGCACCGATGGTAACGCTGTGTTCACCAATGTCGATAGGTCGTGACAGCTGCTCGATGATGCGTCTGGCAGGGACATCGACATGCAGATGGCTCTCGGTGGGGGCGAGGATAATGGCAAATTCATCGCCGCCGAGGCGGGCAACGGTATCGATATCGCGGGAACAGTCGAGCAGCTCTTCCGCCACGTGCTGCAGAACGATATCGCCCGCCGGGTGGCCATAGGTGTCGTTCACCGGTTTGAACTTATCGAGGTCAATCAGCAGCAGGGCGAACGGCTGGTGCAGGCGTTTCGACAGGGAGACGGCCCGCGCCAGCTGCTGGCGGTACTGGTGCCGGTTAGCCAGCCCGGTTAACGGGTCGGTCATCGCCAGGCGCTTGATCTCCTCCTCCCACTGCCGACGCTCGGTAATATCGGTAAAACTGGCGACGTAGTTGACCAGTTCGCCCTCGTCGTTACGAATCACAGAGGCGCTGATCCATATGGGGTAGGTCTCGCCGTTTTTGCGCCGTTCGGTCATCTCCCCCTGCCAGTACCCTTTCTCGCGTAGCGCCTGCCACATCTCATCATAGGTCTGTTGCGAGGTCAGCCCCGAGGAGAGTATCTGCGGGTCCTCTCCCAGCAACTCCTCCTGCGCGTAACCGGTTAGTGCGGTAAGTGCCGGATTGACCGCGATAATGCGATTGTCACGGTCGGTGATCATTATCGCCTCGGCACTATGGCGAAAGACATTGGCATAGAGATTAATGGTCTCATCGGAGAGCTTTTGCTGCGTAATGTCCTGAATGGTGCCGCGGGAGAGTGTGGGCTGCCCCGCGGCATCGTAGAGGCTCTCGCACGACTCCCGTACATACTTGATGCGTCCGTCGGCCATCAGCAGGCGGTGGGTGATTTCATAGGGCTGGTGCTTTTCCAGTGACTCCCTGTAGGCACGGCTTACCTTCTCCCGGTCGTCCGGGTGAATCGCCTCAAGAAAGGCCTCGTAGGTGGGCGCAAAGTGATCCCTGTCCAGTTCAAACAGGCGGAATATTTCGTCAGACCACTTCAGTTTGTGGTTAACGAGATCGAGCGTCCAGCTGCCCACCCCGGCCAGCCGCTGTGCCTCATTCAGCTGCTCGCGGCTTTCACGCAGCACACTCTCGGAGCGCTTGCATTCACTGATATCCACAAACGAGGCCATCATGCAGAGAGGCTCGCCCTCCTTCCCCTTCACCACCTGGGCCACCAGCTGCAGATCCATGGTAGAGCCGTCGTCACGTTGTGCAACCAGCTCCCCCAGCCACTTGCCGTGCTGGCCCAGGGCCTCGATGACGGCCTCGACCTCCTCCGGACGATTCCAGAACTCAATGGCAGGACGGCCAATCGCTGCGCTAGCCGCGGGCAGATGCCACAGCTCGACAAAGCTCTGATTGACGTAGCTGATGTTACCGTCCATCCCTGCCAGGGCAATGGCATTAAGGGAGGAGTCGAGGGCCGTATTCCTGATGCGCAGCTCCGCCTCGGCCTGCTGGCGCTCGGTGATGTCGATTCCCACCGAGACCATATGCTGCATGCGTCCATCCTTATCGAGCAGCAGGGTGTTGGACCACTCGATAAGGTGCCGCTCGCCGTCTTTAGATTGCCACTGGTTGGTGTAATTGCCGCCTAAACTTTGCGGATCATTGGCAAGTGCCACAAAGGCATTTTTGCGCACCGCATCGGCATCTTCCGGGGGGAGTACCGTGTCCCAGGGAAATCGGCCACTCACCTCTTCAAAGGTATAGCCACTAATGAGCTCACAGCGGTGGTTAAAGCGCATGATGCGCCCCTCACTGTCGAGCACCACTACCAGCGCACCAGCGTTTTCAATGACGGCATTGGCCAGTGACTCGGCCTGACCTGGATGATTGCTGGACATAGTTTTCCGACGAGTTTTCAGACAGATATAAAGATTAGCTGATGGCTGTGAAATAGCATCATTTGCACTGGAGGCGGTGTCGCGTGGTCGAGCCCCCGGTCTGGCCGCTGGCTCCTCCATATGCTCAGGGCATGCTCCATGCTAAAATCACCGGTTACTCTATTAGATAGCCTGAAAGATCCCCATGACCCAGACCTACACCGGCAAGAACTCCGCAAAACTCGTCCAGTCGCTACAGGATCGTATCCTGTTCCTCGATGGGGCCACCGGCACCATGATCCAGGGCTACAAGCTTGAGGAGGCCGACTACCGCGGCGAGCGTTTTGCCGACTGGCCGAGCGACCTCAAGGGGGCGAATGACTTATTGGTCCTGACCCAGCCGCAAATTATTAAAGAGATCCACCAGGCCTATCTCGATGCCGGTTCCGACATCGTCGAGACCAACTCCTTTAACGCCACCCGCGTGGCGATGCACAACTCCGGGCTTGAAGAGTACGTCTATGAGATGAATGTGGCGGCGGCACGCCTTGCTCGCGAGGCGTGTGATGAGGCGGAAAAGCAGAACCCCGAGAAGCCGCGCTTCGTTGCCGGGGTGCTCGGCCCGACGGACCGCACCGCCTCCATCTCCCCCGATGTGAATAACCCCGGCTACCGCGCCATCACCTTCGATACCCTGGTCGAGGCCTACATGGAGGCGACCCGCGGCCTGATCGACGGCGGTGCCGACATCCTGATGATTGAGACCATCTTCGACACCCTTAACGCCAAGGCGGCGATCTTCGCGGTCGAGACCTATTTCGAAGAGAACAA
>JBFFJV010000201.1:0-5179 GCA_041555695.1 Thiohalomonadaceae bacterium
AACAGGCCCACCCAGATTTCGACACTTCTTGACTGCATCATATTAATCGTCCCCGAACATCAAAGCGGTAAGGATAAAATCGAGCCCCAGCACAGCCAGCGAGCTATGCACCACGGTGCGGGTGGTGGCACGGCTAACCCCCTCGGAGGTCGGCACACAATCGTTGCCCTCAAAGATGGCGATCCAGGTCACCACCACACCAAACACCAGGCTCTTAATCACCCCGTTGTATACATCATCATGCAGATCCACCTTGGCCTGCATCTGCGACCAGTAGGCCCCCTCATCGACACCGAGCAGGCCGACACCGACAAAATAGCCCCCCAACACGCCAACCGCGCTAAAGATGGCGGCGAGCAACGGCATCGAGATGAAACCGGCGAGAAAACGCGGTGACAGCACCCGTTTAATCGGGTCTACCGCCATCATCTCCATGCCGGAGAGCTGTTCGGTCGCCTTCATCAGGCCGATCTCGGCGGTGAGCGCCGAACCGGCACGCCCGGCGAACAGCAGCGCAGTGACCACCGGCCCCAGCTCACGCACCAGGGTCAGCGCCACCACCGTACCCAGCGACTCCTCGGCACCAAAATCGACCAGCGTGTTATAACCCTGCAACCCCAGCACCATGCCGACAAAAAAGCCGGAGACCAGGATGATCAACATCGACAACACACCCACCGAGTGGAGCTGTTGCAGCAACAGGCGCGGGCGAACCAGCACACTGGGGATGCCATTAAGAATGTAATAAAAAAGAATGTGAGCGCGGCCCAGGCGCTCAAAAAAGCGTAGCGCGCTCGCACCCAGTTGTTGTAACCAGTTGAGCATCAGCCCCGTCCTCCTTCGCTGCCACAGAGCAGGTCTTCAGCATAATCGTCTGCTGAATAGTGAAACGGCACCGGCCCGTCAGGCAGCCCCTGCAAAAACTGCTGCGCCCAGGCAGAATCGGAGCGTCCCAGCTCCTCGGGCGAGCCCTGCCCCACCACCTTGCCGCCGGAGAGCAGATAGATATAGTCAGAGATCGCCGCGGTCTCCTGCACATCGTGTGAGACCACGATGCTGGAGAGGCCCAGCGCATCATTCAGGGTGCGAATGAGCTTCACCAGCACCCCCATGGAGATCGGATCCTGTCCGGTGAAGGGCTCGTCATACATCATCATCATCGGGTCCAGGGCGATGGCGCGGGCCATCGCCACGCGTCGTGCCATGCCGCCGGAGAGCTCGCTCGGCATCAGCCGACGGGCACCACGCAGGCCCACCGCCTGCAGCTTCATCAGCACCAGATCCCGCAGCATCGATTCGGGCAATTTGGTGTGCTCACGTAGCGGGAAGGCGACATTTTCGTAAACGTCGATATCGGTCAGCAGGGCGCCGCTCTGGAACAGAAAACCCATGCGCTTGCGCAACTGGTAGAGTTTGTCACGGGAGAGCGTGGTCACCTCCTCGCCATCGACAAGTATGGTTCCCTCCTGCGGGCGCAACTGACCACCGATCAACTTGAGCAGGGTGGTCTTGCCGGTGCCGCTGGGACCCATGATGGCCGTCACCTTGCCGCGCGGAATGTCGAGGTCGATACCGTCAAAGATCATGCGATCACCGCGCGCAAAACGCAGGCCGCGGATCTCTACCAACGGTGACTCATCGTACTGGGACATACTCTTCCCTGCTCATTGTCTTAGTTAGATGAGGCCTTCAGGCCTCGCGTGCCGCAAGTGTCATCGAAAGCAGATACCAGGTCAACCGCCACCCACCTAGCCTCCCAGTAGCAATGCCAGATCTCGCGCCGGATGCAGTGTCCCGGCAGCCGCAGCCTCCAGCATCACCAGCAGGCGCACGCCTCCCTGCTCCATCGCCGCATCCATCTCCTGACGCAGCGGGCGCAGCTCCCTGTTCTGCTCCACCCTCAGTAGCGCAAGACTCTCCGGCGCAAAGGGGCTCAGGGAAAGGGGGGGAGGCTGCGTTAAATCAACCGCTCCTCCCCAGTGGGCGGCAAACGCCTCATCGCTCAGCAAGCGTTGCAGACGTGCGCAGGCCTCTACCTCATCTGCTGGCAGCTCCCAGTAGAAACGAAAATCATCCGAGACCTGTTCCTGCCATCCCAGCAGCTCATCATCCTCCTGGGTCGACCACTCACTGTAGGGCACCACCACAGCGAAGAATTCATTGGCGTAGTAGTCCAGCCGCCAGTCAGCGGGCAGACCTTCAGGATAGAAGTGATCCCACTCGCTTCCCTGCCAGCCGTGTGCAGCGACCTCAATTGCCATCATCCCCTTCATCTCAGGTTCTCGTGTTGTCATGAGCGGGGTATTATAGGCGAACGTGTGTGCGTCGAAGCAATGACTTACAGGAGATCAGCGTGGGAGATGTCGTCGCCTTTAAACAGCCCAGCCCCAAACAGAAGCACAAGGGCAAGACCCTGTGTAAAAGCGGTTTTCATAAGTGGGAGGTGGTCAAGGCCAACCCCTTCGATGTGAAGAGCGGCAAACTGGTCAGCCGCTACCGCTGCACGCGTTGTGGCACCACGCGCACCGAATCGCGCTAATTCACCGCAGGCACTTGATCTCTCCACCAACCGCTAACGATAATCGCACCACATTTATCCCTACTGAAGGAACCGACGTGCCGCTGTTAAGGAAATTACCGCTACTTTCTCTGTTCTGCCTGCTGGCCAGTGGCTGTGCCACGCTACAGGGGCCGACCGAGGAAAAGGATCCCTTCGAGAGCTTCAACCGTGCGGTATTTGAGTTTAACGACGGTTTCGACCGCCACGTCTTCAAGCCGGTAGCCAGGGGCTACGATACGGTGATGCCGGGGCCGGTCAACAACAGCATATCCAACGTATTCAGCCACCTCGATGATGTGGTGGTGATCATTAATGACCTCCTGCAACTGAAGTTAGAGCAGACCCTCTCTGATGTGGGACGCTTCACCTTCAACAGCACCTTCGGCCTGCTTGGCCTGTTCGATGTTACCAGCCACATGGGGCTGCCCAAACACAACGAAGATTTCGGTCAGACCCTGGGGCACTGGGGGGTAAACCATGGCCCCTACCTGGTGCTGCCACTGCTCGGCCCCAGTACCCTGCGTGACGGTCCCAGCATACTGGTCGACTGGCAGGTCGACCCCCTTTCCTACATAAAAGACACCCCCGCACGCTGGAGCACCGTCACCCTGAAGGCCATCGACACCCGTGCCGGGCTACTGCGTGCCAGCCGTATCCTCGACACCGCGGCACTGGATCGCTACGTGTTCCTGCGCGACGCCTACCTGCAGCGACGCGATAATCTGGTGTATGACGGTAATCCACCACAAAGTGAGCTGGATGACTTCGACCCCTTTGCCGAGGATGGCTTCGACCCGCTGGCCGACGATACACCGCCCCCTGCCGAGTAGGGGTTGCATTGTCCGCAGGCAGTCGATTTAATGCCCCCTCATACCACTAGTCTGAACAGATAAGTACATTCCTATGCTATCCACGCTTTGGCCATCATTTATCGCCATCATCGGCGGCTTCGCCCTGCTGGTCTGGGGGGCCGACCGCTTCGTCGTCGGCGCCTCAGCGACCGCCCGCAATCTGGGGGTCTCACCTCTAATCATCGGCCTGACCATCGTCGGCTTCGGCACCTCGGCCCCCGAGATGCTGGTCTCCGCCATCGCCGCCGGGGCGGGTAATCCTAATATGGGTGTGGGCAATGCACTCGGTTCCAACATCACCAACATCGGTCTGGTACTGGGCATCACCGCTCTGGTCACCCCGCTGGCCGTTCACTCCGAGACCCTGAAACGCGAATTCCCCATCCTGTTTGCGATCATGACAGTGGCACTGCTGCTGCTGGTAGACAGCGAGATGAGCCGAATTGACGGCATTATCCTGCTCACCGGCATGGCGGTGATGATCTACTGGATGGTCTCGCTGGGACTGCGTGAGCGCAAGAGGGGCGATCCCATGGAGAGCGAATATATCGACGAGATCCCCTCCCATATGCCGATGAAGCAGGCCATATTCTGGCTGCTGCTGGGAATGATAATACTGCTCGGCAGCTCGCGGATGCTGGTATGGGGCTCAGTCAATGTGGCACATGCGTTCGGTATCAGCGACCTGATTATCGGCCTCACTATCATCGCCATCGGCACCAGCCTGCCGGAGCTGGCCGCCACGGTCATGAGCGCGCTGAAAGGGGAGCACGATATCGCCGTCGGCAATATACTCGGCTCCAATATGTTTAACCTGCTGGCCGTGCTGGGCATGCCGGGACTGATCATGCCCACTACCACCCCGCCAGAACTGCTGAGCCGCGACTTTCCGGCAATGATCGGTCTGAGTATCGCCCTGTTTGCCATGGGCTATGGCTTCCTCAAACCCGGTCACATCACCCGGGCCGAGGGGGCTGTATTATTGTCCGGCTATCTGGTTTACATGGGCTTGCTGTATCATGCCAGCGTGGCCTAGCAGAGGAGGAATTTCATGCAAAACGAGCAATTCACCGTACAGAATGTCAAGTGTGGCGGCTGTGTGAGCGCTATTGAGAACGGCCTGAAAGAGCTGGCCGGGGTAAGCGAGGTTTCGGTCACGATCGACGGCGGCCTGGTGAGCGTCAGTGGCGAATCACTGGACCGTACACAGTTAACCGAGAAACTGGCTGCACTGGGCTATCCCGAATCAAATAGCTAACTACCCGTTAGATCATGAAAATATCTGCATCAATCTACTCGAGCAAAAGCGATGACCTCACCGCCATCATCCGTGATCTGGATGCCCATGGTGCGGATATGTTTCATATCGACTGTAATGATGACCCCGAAGTCTTTAATGACATCGCCACCATTCGTAGCGTCAGCCAGACCCCCATCGACCTGCATATCATCAGCCCCACACCCAGCAACTATTACCAGCTCATCGCTGAGTACAAGATTGAGTATGTGTCGTTCCAGTACGAGGACTTAAGCGAGCCGCTACGAATCCCCGCAACGGTCACCTCAAAGATTGGCCTGGCCATCACCTCGACAACCGATAATGCGGTTTTCGCGCAGTATGCCGAGCGTTTCGATTTTGTATTAATGATGTGCACCACCCCCGGTGTCAGTGGCGGCACCTTCGATAAAGAGAATTTCCGTAAAATCCGCCAGTTCCGCAAACAGTTCCCGGGCACCCGGGTACATGTTGATGGCGGGGTGAACCATG
>JBFFJV010000202.1:0-5173 GCA_041555695.1 Thiohalomonadaceae bacterium
CCCTCTGTCCTGGCACCTGAGAGCTTGGCCCCTTCGGTGGATCACATGTGAGATCGCTCTCCAGAGTCGACGGGGTCCTGTGGTCCTTTTGCCTGAGCGATTCCGGGCGGGTTGCGCCTTCGGCGACGGCATCACGGTTACCCGTTGCCGTTCTCTCCCACAGGAACCATGGTCGATAGGCGACTATACCGTCGCCACGCTGCAAATCCAAGCACTCTAAACACCCCTGAATTAAGAAACAGGGGCTTAGGGGTAATAGCTGATGTGGGCTGTTACCAGCAACCCCGGTTAACCGAACAATTTATAGAGCGGGATCGGCTTCTCAATGCCAAAGCCCTGTACATAATCGAGACCGATCGCCTTAAGTGCCTGGAAGGAAAACTCGTCCTCTACGTACTCCGCCACCGTCTTCATACCCATCGTATGGCCGATTTCGTTAATCGATTTGACCACCGCATAATCATGGGAGTTCTTCGCAATATCCTTAACAAAGGCACCGTCTATCTTCAGGTAATCGATGGGTAGAGATTTAAGGTAAGAGTAGGACGAGGTACCACTACCGAAGTCATCCAGAGAGAATCGACATCCCGTCTCTTTCATTTTCCGCATGAAGCGTGCCGCATTTTCGATACCGTTAATGGCGATCGTCTCTGTCACCTCAAAGATCACCTTGTCTGCAGGGAAGCCCTCTGCCGACAATCGCTCCTGCACATGCTCCATAAACTTGCGGTTACCAATGGAGTTACCGGAAAGGTTAATCGAGATACCATTAATACGATTGAGCTTGCTGCGGTGCTCCTCCAGCCAGTTGAGCACATAGTCGACCACCCATGTGTCGATATCGATAATGCGGTTATAACGTTCGGCAGCCACGATAAATTCATCCAACGGAACCCGGTTGCCTTCCTCGTCATGCACATCCAGCAACACCTCATAGTGCGGCAGGGAGTTAACGGTCTTCTGTACCGGGGCAATCTTCTGACAACGCAGCTGTATCAGGTTCTTCTCAAACAGCACATTGATACGCCCAACCCACTCAAGGATGGTGGTGCGGCTACTGATACGGGTGTTCTCCGTGTTATGGATCTGGATATTGTCACGCCCCTGGTCCTTGGCGGTAAAACAGGCGGCGTCCACCGCACTTAACAGCCGGCCGCTACTGTCGCTGGAACTGTTGATTTCTGCCAGGCCAACACTGGCGGTGACATTGAACTCATTCTCCTCACAGCTAAAACGAATATCACGAAGCTCATCATGCAGTGCAGTAATGCGCTTCAGCCCTTCAACCCGGCTGGCGCCCTTAAGGATAATCCCGAATTCGTCACCGCCAAGACGAGCCACAGTCGCCCCCTCACCGGCATTCTCACTGAGGATTTCCGCCACCTCTTCCAGCAGCTTGTCACCCTCGGAGTGTCCACAGGTGGTGTTGATCACATTAAAGCGATCCAGGTCAAAGTAACCCAGCACACCACTTTTCTCAGAGGCGATCGCCTCGTTATAGGCAGTCTCCAGTGCCCGCTCAAAGGATTTCCGGTTGAGCAGCCCGGTTAGCTCATCGTGTTGTGCCTGGCGTGAGAGGTTATTGTGGATGTTCTGCAGGAAGTCATAGGTAGCGCGTTCGGTAACGCTCAGACTGCGCACCTCCATACGTGCCAGCACGCTATGGTAGAGCAGGTTGGCAACTTCACCCAAAGAGAGATCCAGGCTCTTCTCACCACTGTTGTCGGCAAACACATAGCGCGGTGGCTTGTCTCCCTCATCCCGCCATACCAGAGAAACCTCCTGCTCTCCGTCGTTCTCATCGGCGTAAACAAAGGCAGTACCATCATCCAGGTTGCGGGCATCATCCAGCACCAGCTGCCAGGCATCCATATCCAGCCCCTCGGGCTTACTATGCAGTTCATCCAGGTGCGTCGCCTTGATCGTAAGGGCAGGAACATATTGCATCGCCGCCTCATGCTCTCCACTCAGGTAACTCTTAACCTCATTGGTTAATGTCTCATTACGCACCTCATCTTTCGAGGCCTTGGCCAGCAGCCGGGGCAGCAACTGTAACAGCGTGGCATCATCCGCCAGTTTCTTTGCCCTCACCGGTTCCCGTCGGGCAAGACGCGCCGTGAGCAGGTCGATAAAGCCCAAATAGGACCTGTAGCTCTCGCTCTCCGGCCCCTCCTTCACATGGGTACGGAATAACAGGTTCTTAAAGCCCGACTCCAGCAGGGAAAGAATAATTTTGGGTACTTCACGATGCCCCAGTAACTCATTAAGGGCACCCAAAATCGCATCACGCACCCTGTTGAGTGATGACTCCTGCTCACACTCCTTAACAATGTGCTCTACGTTCCGGCGATAAGAGGCACTATAGCCCTCACGAATCTCATCCAGCTGACCAACGGCCTCGGCAAAGACCTCCGGGTCTTCATCGACTCGCTTATGAATAGCATCAAGCAACGCCTCCACCTGCTTATGGATATCACCGCGCTTTGCACTTTTATCGCTTTCAACGTGACGCCCCACCTGTTCCAGGCGATTAACCACCTGACGGGCCGGGTGCTCGGCATCCTCCATCATGCTCGGGTCGATAACCCCGGCCTTAAGCAGTGGCACCTCCATGCGTTCCAGCCATGGCCTGACCACCCGGGGCAGATGCTGGTCCTGATGCATGGATGAGAAAAGCCCGCCAACATAGGTAACGGTATCCCGGTCCTCCTCACTCAGCCCCTTACCATCTTCACCGGTAAGCTGAGAGAGGGTGTCGGCTAAAAACCGGGCATGACCGACTGCATCGAGTTCGGCGCGTTCCGCAGCAGCTACCGCCCCTTCAAGGTGGGTCAGCGCCTGCATCACTTCGCCACTGCTAAAGTAGCCATTAGGAGCAGCTGGCACAGTATCGGTGCCACTGCCCTGCAGATGCATCAACTCCTGCATCTCCTGGAAATGCATCGTCGGCGCCGCAGGTTGTGCGCCAACGGCGGCTGAGGACGCGGGGCGTGTGTAGTTAATCCGTGGTGCAGCCGGGCCACTCGCTATGGGTTGCTGCTGGGGTGCCGCCTGCCGGGGTGCCGTCTGCTGAGGGGCTGCCTGCCGGGGTGCTGCCTGCTGTGGTGCTGCCTGCCGGGGGGCTGCCTGCCGGGGGGCTGCCTGCTGGGGGGCTGCCTGCTGGGGGACTGGCTGCGCGGGGGCAACACCAGCAGCACGACTTCCGCCCCCCTGCCGAGCGCTACTCGGCACACCTTGAGGCTGATGAGCGGGTATCGCCTCTTCGAACATCTCCTCCTCCGGCTCAACATACCCGGTATCGACCGCACCGGGCATCTTCACCACCTCCATCTTCTTCTTCAGATCCGGGATCACACCATGGCTGATCAGCATGGTATTCAGCTCTTCATAAAGCTTATGCAGCTCCATATCGAAGATCCCCTCCATGACCAGGAAGATAGCCTTTTTCGCCATGTCCTCAAGCACCAGAGCATCAAGAGCCTGGTTAAAAACCGAGGCCAGCACCAGTGGGCCAACGGGATTACTCTCCTTGGTGATCGGATTAACCGAAACGGCTGCAAGACGTGTCTCTAATGCCTCCAGCACTTCTGGCATACGTCCCTCCACCTTAGAGGCGATAGAACGCACCACCAGCCAGTTATCGAACTCCTGACTGTCTACCAGCGAAAGTCCCTCATCCTGCCCCACCTTGGAATCAGGAGAAATTGTACGTGGCTTGAAACCCGCCTGATCAAGGACGTCTAACTGCCCATGCATATTCGAGAGAATCTCGTCAGCCAGCCGGGCCTTCCCTTTTTGCAATTCATTGATCGCGCCGAAAAAAGCAGACTGTTGAATATTGCTCTTCGACTCCTCCGCAGCGATAAACAAACGGTCATTGGCGGTCTCCAGGAAGCCCCCCACCATCCGGTTCATTCCCTCATCACAAATCTCGCGACATCGGCGCACAATAGCCGGAATATCACCCGTAATTTGCGCCTGAGCCTGCTGTTGCATCTCGGTGGCCTGCTTCTGTGCCAGTTGTGCCAGCACCATCAACGCAATCTGATTCGATTCGGTAAATGAGACCCCCATCCCGTGCTCCATGGAGCGGGCAACCTTGCCGACTAACTGGTAGTTATCCGAAGGGGAGTTGGGATCGGTAAACTGAATGGCGACATCGCTACCATCCGCGGCAACGCGCGGATGCTGGCCGTACAGCAGGAACATGCCACCGGGGCAATAGTCACGAACACGACAAACCTGTACGTCTCCGCCGATAGTGACGGATACATCAAGGGTCAAGGGGAACCGGGGGAAGGCTCGCTGATTAGTCACAAATTCTCTCCATGTTTAAGGCGATGCTCATTCTCTTTGATATATGGTGAAGGTACCTGACCAACAACCCATCGCAACAAACGAGAAGAGGAACGCTACTCTCCTTATCAAATATAACTGTCTCGTGACAGTTGTAAACCGGCAATAAGGACTAGAGGGGTACTCCCCGTGAAAGTTTCGGCAGGTCGCCACTTAGCCCCAGAGCACGCCGCATCATCATATTTTTTGCCGGACCGGAGTGATCGGCCAGGGTGAGACCGAGATTGCGTAGCAATTTCAACGGGGCAATATCATTGCTGAATAGACGCTTAAAACCGTCCATTGCCGCCATGACCGTAACGTTGTCGGCCTTGCGCCAGCGCTCGTAACGGCGCAGTACCCGCAGCTCGCCAATATCCTGTTTATCCGCATGTGCTGCCAGCACTACCTCGGCGAGGGCAGCGATATCGGAGACACCGAGGTTAAGCCCCTGGCCGGCCAGCGGATGAATGGCGTGAGCGGCATTACCGACCAGCACCAGTCGCTCATCACAATAACGGTTGGCATGGCGCAACAGTAAGGGGAAGGCACCACGCGGGCCGGTACCCTCCATCGCGCCAAGCTTGTCACCGAAGGCACTCTGAAGCTGCTGCAGGAAATCTCCCGGCTCCATCGCCACCAGCTCCGCAGCACGTTCGGGGGTAGTGGACCAGACGATAGAGCTCAGCCCCTCGGGCATTGGCAGGAACGCCAGTGGCCCCTCCGGCATAAAGCGCTGGTAGGCGACACCCTTATGGTGTTCTGTTGTCTTGATGGTGGCGACCACGGCGGTCTGCTCGTAGGGCCAGCCGGTGGTGGTGATCCCGGCCTGCTGGCG
>JBFFJV010000203.1:0-5166 GCA_041555695.1 Thiohalomonadaceae bacterium
CCTCCCTCCTCAAGCGTGCGCAGTTGCTGGCTGCCGTCGCGGCCCTGAGTGAACAGGCGCAGTTGTTGAAATACCGCATCGTCACGATTGATCAGGCCGTCACTGTTGTCGTCGTAGCTGGCCAGCGCCAGGTAACCATTGGCGTCACCGCCCTGGTCGCCGAATAGCTCACGCCCATCGTCAATGCGGCCATTGGCGTTAGTATCCAGGGCGAGGAAGGCATCGCCACCGCTGATGAAACTGGTCTGGTCCAGGCGGCCATCGGCGTTGATATCGAACTGCACGCCATTGGTGATGCCGGTGGTCTGCAGGCCGTTGCCGTTAAGGTCGAGGGCGAGGGGATCTGAGCGTTCAGGCCTGGCCTCTTCTGCAGCACGGCGTGTCTGGTTGTTGATGGTTTCACGGCTGGCACTTGCCGGGGCGGGCATGGCAGGAGGATGGCTCTCTGATTGCCGTTTCTCCTCAAGCTCCAGGTGGGCTTGTTGCAGGCGGGTTTGCTGCAGGCGTTGCCCCCGGGCTCTGCTTAGCGGGTTCTCCCTGATATAGCCCGCATTCTTCAGTGCCTGATACGCTTCAGAACTCTCGACTTCACGCTGGATGGCATCAATATCGAAGGGGGCGGCGCTATCGGTGTTGTCTGTAGCGGGCGAACTATTCGCGCCGATGGGGATACGTCCCACGGCATTGGCTGGACGATTCTCCAGCGCTCGGGGAGTACCGGAGACGGTGAGTTGCTCACGCACCGACCCAGGCCTGCCGACATGGGACGAACGGGAGGCGTCGCCAGCAGTGGGCGGTGTGAAGCGCAGGGGGACGCTCAGGGTGTCAGTCATGGGGGATACCTCGTACTACTTCCCCATAACAGCGGATGATTGGCGGGAAACTTTAGCCTGCTGTGAGCAGGCGCACGAGGATCTGTTCGTAGACTTCGGAGAGGGTGTCGAGATCAGCGGCGCTAACACATTCGTTGATTTGATGGATGGTGGCGTTGAGCGGCCCCAGCTCCAGCACCTGTGCCCCGGTGGGGGCGATAAAGCGGCCGTCAGAGGTACCACCGGCGGTGTTAACCTCAGGTGCGTAGCCGCAGACCGACTCAATGGCGTTAGTGGTTGCCTGCAGCAGCTTGCCACCCTCGGTAATGAAGGGATCGCCGGAGAGGGCCCAGCGCAGCTCGTACTCCAGGCCATGTTTATCCAGCAGTGTCTCCACCTTTTCGCGCAGCCCGCTCTCGGTCTGCTCAGTGGAGAAGCGGAAGTTAAACATCACCTCCAGCTCACCGGGGATGATGTTACTGGCACCAGTGCCAGCATTGATATTGGCGATCTGGAAGCTGGTAGGAGGGAAGTAGTCGTTGCCCTCGTCCCATACGGTGGCAGCCAGTTCGGTCAGGGCCGGGGCGGCCTGGTGCACCGGGTTGCGTGCCAGGTGGGGGTAGGCGACGTGGCCCTGTATCCCCTTCACGGTGAGATAGCCGCTGAGTGAGCCTCGACGGCCATTCTTCACCACATCGCCCACCTTTGCTGTGCTGGTCGGCTCACCCACCAGGCACCAGTCGATCTTCTCGTCGCGCGCCTCCAGGGTCTCGATCACCTTGACCGTACCGTCTACCGCCGGTCCCTCCTCATCACTGGTTATGAGCAAGGAGATGGAGCCACTGTGCTGCGGGTAGTTGGCGATGAATCGTTCGCAGGCGGTGACGAAGGCGGCAATGGAGCTCTTCATATCGGCGGCACCGCGGCCGTAGATCATGCCCTCATCCAACTTTGCGGAGAAGGGCGGGTGTTGCCACTTCTCTTCGGGGCCGGTGGGCACTACATCGGTGTGGCCGGCAAAGCAGAATAGTGGGCCGTTGTTACCACGTCGTGCCCACAGGTTATCGACTTCACCAAAGCGCAGTGGCTCACAGGCAAAACCGATGGCGCTGAGCCGTTCGCACAGCAACTGCTGGCAGCCGGCATCATCGGGGGTTACGGAGGGGCGGCTGATCAGGGCCTGGGCCAGTTCGATTGTGGGACTCATGGTGTGATTTATGGCTGATTGGAATGAGCCGAGATTATATCGACTGCGACTCCCTTTTGACACTCTTGAGGTAGGTGGGCTGAAACAGCGGACGTGGTTTCTCAATGCCGTAGCCCTGCACATAGTCGATACCGATCACGCGTAGCTCCTCCAGAATGGCATCGTTTTCGACAAACTCAGCAATGGTTTTCAGCCCCATAACACGGCCGACACGGCTGATCGCCTCGACCATGGCCCGGTCATAGGGGTCATCGACAATGTCGCGGATAAAGGCGCCATCGATCTTCAAATAGTCGACCGGTAGATTTTTCAGGTAGCTGAAGGAGGAGAGGCCGCTACCAAAGTCATCCAGGGCGAAGCGGCAGCCCAGCGTCTTTAGCTCCTGCATGAAGTGTATGGCACTGGAGAGTTTGGTGATGGCGGCCGTCTCGGTGATTTCAAAACAGATACGCTCTGCCGCAATGTTGAAGCGGGCCAGTTGCTGTTTAACGAAGGCGAGAAACTGCTCATCACCGAAGGTGTTGCCGGAGAGGTTGATCGCCACACTGTGTGGGGCATCTTTATCTTTGGCCATGTGGGCCAGGGTTAACTCGATAATTTTGCGGTCAATCTGTGGCATCAGGTTGTATCGCTCGGCAGCAGGAATGAACTGTCCCGGTGCGATCAGCTCACCCTCCTCGTCGACCATGCGCACCAGAATCTCCGTATGCACCTCATGGGCCTGTTCGCTTTGTACCGATTGAATTGCCTGACGGTAGAGAACCAGTCGATTCTCCTCGATTGCCGAACGGATGCGGCTGACCCAGGCCATTTCGCCGTGGCGTCGCGTCAGCTCCTCATCTTCCTGGACATAGATATGGTAGCGGTTACGACCAAGATCCTTGGCGGCGTAGCAGGCGACATCGGCCGCACTCATCACCGCCGCGCTGCTTTCGGTGCGCTGGTCGATGGGGGCGATACCAATACTGACACCGATCTCGAAACTTTTGTCCTGCCACACAAAGCGGAATTCATGGATCAGGGTGCGCAACTTTTCTGCGATCTCTACCGCCTTGTCGATGGTGCAGTGGTTTAGCAGGATACCGAATTCATCGCCACCAAGGCGCGCCAGCAGGTCGGTTTCACGCAGTGTTTTTTTCAGCAGGTAACTGAGCTGACGCAGTAGTTCGTCACCAGCGAGGTGGCCGCTGGTATCGTTGACTAGTTTGAATTGATCCAGATCGAGATAGAGCAGGATGTGCTGGGCAGCGTCGCGCTGTGCCTCCTCCAGCATCAGCTCCAGATGCTTCTCCATCTCCTGGCGGTTATACAGGCCGGTCAGTGCATCGTGACTTGCCTGCCAGCTGAGACGCCGCGCCATCTCGCGGCTTTCACTGACATCGCGCAGCACTATGACGGCACCGATAGCCGTACCGTTGCTGTCCCGAATCGGTGCCGCCGAGGCGGTGATGGAGCGGTTACTGCCGTTGTGGGTGATCAACTGTGTGGAACATTTGAGCTCATAGACCTCACCACGTTCCAGGGCACCGAGGGCCGGATTGGGGGCGGGACGATCATGATCCTCATCGATCATCCGGCAGCACTCCTCCAATGGCCTGGCGCTCGCCTCATCGCTGCGGATACCGATAAGCCGCTCAGCGATGGGGTTGAGGTAGGTGATGAGCCCTTGATCATCGGTGGTGATCACCGCATCGCCGATGGAGTGGAGTGTTACCAGTGCCCGCTCCTTGGCCTCAAACAGCGCCTCCTCAGTCTGTTTCTGCCGCGTGATATCGGTATTGGTTCCCACCATGCGGTAGGGGCGGCCTACGTCATCGCGCACCGCAATACCGCGCTCCAGATGCCAGTGGTAGCTGCCGTCCTTGAGACGCATGCGCTGGATGTTCTCGTAAAGGGCGGTCTGCCCCTGAAGGTGGGCATTGATAGCCGCTTCTGCCGGTTTAAGGTCATCGGGGTGTATGCGTGACTCCCAGCTGTCCAGGGTGTCATCGAGTTCACCTTCTGCAAAACCCAGCATCTCCTTCCAGCGCGGTGAGTAGTAGACCGTGTCACTTTCTATGTCCCAGTCCCACAGGCCGTCGTTAGCACCGCGCATTGCGAGGTCAAAGCGTTCGTTTGCCTGGTAGAGAGCCTTTTCGCTCTGGCTAATCTGACGAATGACCACAACCGCAGTGATACCACCAACGCAGAGCGAGAAGATACCCAGCATAATCAGCAGGGCAAGATAGGTCTGGCTGTTACTTTCGGCGGTATCGGCCTGTTCTCTTTCGTAGACTGCGGTCTGCAGTTCGTAGAGGCTCTGCAGCAGAGCAAAAACACGTTTTTGGGTTGGGATAGCGGTGTGGGTGAGTAGATCCCGTGCCTTATCAAACTGCTCAGCGGTGGCCAGTTCGATGGCCTCATGCTGGCTTGAGATACCCTTGCCGACCTCTTCACCCTGCTGCTTCAGTAATGCCACCTCCTCACTTGCCAGTGGTAGTGCCAGAAACTGCTCCCGTGCCCCGGCAAACTGCGCCCCCAGACGGTGGTAGCGCATGATCTGCTCGTCGCGCTCAAAGGGGTCGGTAAGGTTGGCTATCTGGTTGAGGGTAATCGCCCGTTCGCGAGAGGCGGTAAGCATGCGATGTATCAGGTCGTGCTTGAGTAAATAGTGTTCTGTTATCTCAAGTTGCTGTTTATTGAGCTGGTTTAACTGTGAGAGGCCACCAACGCCAGCAGCAAACAGGGTGATGAGGACAAAGGCGAAGCCGCTGATAACGAACTTTTTGGAGTGCCTGGTTTGCATATGAATGCCTGTCTGGTTTTTCCCACGGCATCCGTTTGCGACAACAGTAGCTTATTGTCGGAATGGGAGAGTTGTTTCCTATATATGGAATATAGAGGGACATTTCCTCATTCTCAAGGGGGAGTGAGAAGAGGGCGTAGTTGAAATAAATTAGGGTCTTAGATGAAAGCTAAAAACTGACATAACGCGTGGTTTTTGCTCTTTTAAATCAGGAATTAATACGCTACGCCGTATCACCTCGGGAGTTTATCCATAGGTTACAGCATCAGAAAACCACAACTAGGGCTGAGTAACGGGTAGTTTCGCATCATCTAGAGTTGCTGGCGCAAAGGTTAAGTGCCGTCACCCCTGCCGGATTCCCG
>JBFFJV010000204.1:0-5107 GCA_041555695.1 Thiohalomonadaceae bacterium
ACCACCCTACCCCAGATTGCTTCGCTTCCGCTCGCAATGACATTTATACTAGCCCCACCCCAACGACCCCGAGACCACCCCATGCCCTGGCAACAAATCACCCTCTACACTACCAAGGAAGATGCTGAAACCTTAAGTGGCCACCTAGAGTCACTCGGTGCGGCCTCGGTAACTATGCAGGACGCCGCTGATCAGCCACTCTATGAGCCACCTCCGGGGGCGACACCTTTGTGGCAGCTAACTAATGTGGTTGGTTTGTTCGACGATAGCTTTGATATGGATTTAATACACACACACCTGCGCAATGCACTGGGGGGCGAATTACCGGATCACACTCTAGAGGTGCTGGAAGATCAGGACTGGGAACGGGCCTGGATGGATGATTTCAAGCCGATGCGTTTCGGCGATCGGTTGTGGATCGTGCCGAGCTGGACAGAGGCCCCCGATACCGGCGGGGTGAATATCCTGCTCGACCCGGGGCTGGCCTTCGGTACCGGTACCCACCCCACCACCCGGCTATGTCTGGAGTGGCTGGATGCTCACGCACCCGAAGGTAAAAACGTTATCGACTACGGTTGTGGCTCGGGCATTCTTGCCATTGCAGCGGCTCTGCTGGGGGCACAAGCGGTCATCGGTGTCGATACCGACCCGCAGGCCATCACCGCCAGTGATGAAAATGCACGTCGCAATAGTGTCAGTGAAAAGATCCATGCCTACCTGCCAGGGGATGAACCAAAGGAGCCGGCAGATTTGCTTGTCGCCAATATTCTCGCCGGCCCGCTGGCGGAGCTGGCACCATTATTTGCAGAGCGCGTGATAAGCGGCGGTAATCTGGTACTTTCGGGAATTTTGCCGGAACAGGCTGAGGGATTGCGTGTGGTCTATGGCGAGTGGTTTGAAATGGCTCCTGCCACAGAACTGGATAGCTGGATTCGGCTTGAGGGTGTACGCCACTAACTCTTTACAGAATAAAAAAAGGCCGCGCCGATAGATATCGACGCGGCCTTTTTTACTGGCGGTAGTTGCTTAGAACTCCACGGCCATTTGCAGGGTATATGCAGTGGCTGTCTCACCTGAACCACCATCGGCAACCCCGTAGTCATCCATGCTCATGTACTCAAGACCGATGCTTGTACCCGGCATCACTTCAACAGAATAGGCAGCAGACATCACCGTCTCAGGCATATCGAGGAACTGCGCCTCATCGGTCATCTGATAGGCCAGGGCAAAGGTTGCCCCCTTCTGCAGATTAAAGGCCACCTCTATATTGCTGGCGGTTGGGGTTTCGCTATTCGCTACAACATTACCAGCAAGGTTGTCGCCATTGGTAAAGTTATCGGCAGCGGCCACATGCTCCAGGATCAGGGTGGCGTTGTTAACCTTGATTCCAAAGTTCACACCCATACCCTCAACGGCGGAAGCAACACTGTTACCCGCTTGCTGCAAACCATCGCTCTCTGCAATATTGGAGATATAACTGGCACCCATCCACATGTTGGCTGCAGCATACCCGACCTTAACACCGTAGGAGATAGTGTCATCATCAGTGGCAGGGGGAACGCTAATCTCATCCACATCACCCTTAAAGGCGTAGATGGAAGCGGTAACACCGCGATCTTCGGTGCTAAGCATAATGGCAGTCTCTGAGGTCTCACCCAGTTCCAGTGTCAGCGGATCGGAGATCATATTGCTCTCAAAACTGCCAAAAGGAACAAACATACGACCGGCGCTCAACGAGGCCATCTGAGTCACTTGCAGACTAAGGGTCGCTTCATCCAGGCCAAATGTAGCCCCATCAAATTCCGCATCGTCCTCTTCGTAGAGGAATGCCAGGTGGCCGGAGACACGATTATTCAGCTTGGCATCAACGGCTAGCGCGGCAGTGGCCACGACGATATCCGAGGTGGTGGCACCGGCGTAATCTTCACTTGAACTGGCCTCCACTTCAACGGCACCGCTGAATTCGATTTCAGCAGCATAAACAGGTGAAACCAGTGCAGCAGCAACCGCTACAGCAATAAGTCCATTTTGCTTTTTCATTTAATAACTCCAGGGATAAGTAGAATAGGGGATGGTTAAGCATTAACCGAGTAGAACAGTCCCACAGTTTAAACTTAATAACCCCGCCATGCCAGGATATGACGGGATAGCGACACCAAGACGATGCGTTATTATTCGTCTAAACCTTGAAGCGCCCGACCAGCGTTTGAAGCTGCATGGAGAGTTCCGCCAGCTGATACGAGGCATCGGCAGTATGTTGTGCCCCCTGAGCGGTCTCTTCAGAAACATGACTAATACCGGTAATGCTGTTCGACATCTCTTCGGCCACCTTGCTCTGCTCCTCGGCGGCGGTGGCAATCTGCAGATTCATGTCGTTAATACTCTCAACGGCAGAGGTAATGGTTCCAAGTCGCTCGCCCGCCTGCACAATATGCGCCACACTCTGCTCCGTTTTCTCACGTCCCGATTCCATCACGGCGACTGCACTGCTGGTACCCTGTTGCAGCTGCTCGATCATCGCCTGGATCTCCTGGGTTGACTGCTGGGTGCGCGAGGCCAGGCTGCGCACCTCGTCCGCCACCACGGCAAACCCGCGACCCTGCTCACCGGCGCGGGCCGCCTCAATGGCCGCATTCAGCGCCAGCAGGTTGGTCTGATCGGCAATGCCCCGAATCACATCGAGAATGGAACCTATCTGCTCACCCTGCTCCTCCAGATGGCGAATCACCTCGGCGGCCTCGTTCACATCCTTGGACAGCTCACGAATACCTTTAATCGATGCCTGTACCACATCGCGGCCCAGCTGCGCCTCATCGTTGGCATCACGTGCGGAGCCAGAGGTGAGGCTTGCATTCTGCGCCACCTCACTCGATGTCGCCGACATCTCATTCATCGCCGTGGCAATTTGATCAATATCCACCTGCTGACGGTCAATCGCCGAGCGGGTCTGCTCGGTAACTGCCGTCATCTGCTCGGCCTGATTGGCCAGCTCGCTCGAGGTAGTGGAAACCTCCGACAGCAGCCCCTTCAACTGAGTCTTCATCGCCGACAGACCGTCACACAACATACCAATCTCATCACGCGTCTTCGCAATGCGAGTACTGCCACTCAAGTCCCCCTCGGCAACGCGTTTCAACTCCTCGACGACCAGTGGCAACAGTTTTAATGCACCAAAATAGATAATATAGAAAATAATGCTCACCAGTCCCACCAGCACCACCAGGGAGCCAAAAACCATACCCTGCATGGAGGAGAGGTTATCGGACTGCTTTAACAGCAACTGATCACTACGTGAAGTGATATCCGACAGCACCGCATCCACCTGCTCGGAGATCGCCGCCGCAACACCGTCAAACTCGCCCATCATCTTGTTGCCGCCGGCAGGCCCCTGCTCCACGTAGGCCCTGGCCATCTTCTGCCCCACTTCATAATAGGAATCAAAAGTGGGGAGTAGTGCCTCGTATTCTGAGCGATGCCGCGGATCCAGCTCGACAAGTTGCGTCACCAGTGTCTTAAAGCGCAGGGCGTTGTTGGCTGCTTCGTCAAAGCCGTCATTCAGCCCATCCAGCCCCCGTGTCGCACTAATATCGGTAAGCCACTGCTGTACCTGTACCACCGAGAGCTTCAACTCATGGCCCGCGTTCAGCACCGGGATGGCTCGTTCTCCCAGCTGAAGGTTACCCTCTTCCACCTGGGAGACACTCGAAAGCAGTACCCCAACGCTCAACAGAACCACCACAAAAAATACGATACCAAGCAGCGAAAATTTCTTAATCAGGGTCAGATTACGCAGCATTCTTATCTCCATATTCGTATTATTCACATTCTTTTTCGACAATATCACATTCCCAATATAAGCATATCAGGCATCGAACTGTGTAGTTTATAGGCGTTCTACCGAGACTCATGTCGGCGTTTTTCCTACATGCAAGTATGGATCGATTCACGATTACAGCAAGTCACTAGCCTCATGACCATCGCGATTGGCATTAACACATTACTGCATAGTAGCCGCAAGCGCTTGGAAGGGAGTGCAAAATAGGCTAACTTGTCCTCCCAACATAGAATAAAATCGACCCCCATAGATCCTGGAACCAAATAGCGGCCTTATCCATCACATGCTGACCCAGTGCCCCGAGTGCAAGACCACCTTTAGACTCCACGTGAGCCAGCTCAAGGCCGCTGGCGGCAAGGTGCGTTGCAGCCGCTGTCACACCACCTTCGACGGCCTGGATAACCTCTATGAACCTGCCCCTGTGCTCAAAGAGCAACCTGCCACCGTTGCGCCCGAGCCAGAAACAGAGACTCTCATCAGTACAGCAACATCAACCAACGCCGAGAACAACTTAACGGCTGAGCCTGAGGTTGGTGAAACAGAAAGGGAAAAAACCACCTCACCATCTGAAGAGCCCGGATTAGGGCCAGCCCCCACAGTTGAAGAGAAGGACACTCTTAGCGCCTTTATTGACGAACTGGAAGAGGCCGCTACGAATAGTGACGAGACGCCGTTAACAACAGAATTCACTCCAGCCGCAGAGGAATCCGGACAACAACCGCCGGCAACAGACCATCCATCCGCTGAGGAGGATATTCTTAGCGCAGCTCTCGATTCCATTGGTGGATTGCCAGAAACAGGGGCTGTCGATACGCCGCTAGCAGAGCTGGAGGAGGCTCCAGCGGAGCCCGCCGACATCCTCGAAGAGGAGCTCAGTGTCGAGCTGGCCGATGAGACCCTCCCGCTGGTTGAACTGGAGGAGCCCCCAGAGGAGCCCGCCGAGTCCCTCGAAACGGAACTCAGTGTCGAGCTGGCCGATGAGACCCTGCCGCTGGTAGAGCTGGAGGAGGTGCCAGAGGAGCCCGCCGAGTCCCTCGGAACGGAACTCAATATCGAGCTGGTCGATGAGACCCTGCCACTGGTAGAGCTGGAAGAGGTGCCAGAGGAGCACACTGACACCCTCGAAGAGGAGCTCAGTGTCGAGCTGGTCGATGAAACCCTGCCGCTGGTTGAGCTGGAAGAGGTGCCAGAGGAGCCCGCCGAGTCCCTCGAAGAGGAGCCCGCTGTCGTGCTGGCTGATGAGACCCTGCCACTGGTAGAGCTGGAAGAGGT
>JBFFJV010000205.1:0-5094 GCA_041555695.1 Thiohalomonadaceae bacterium
ATACCGCTGTAAAGTCCGCTAAGCCCAAAGATGTATCGGCGCTCCGCTGAGCGTATCTGATTGATGACTCCATTGGGGTAAAGCGTGCCATCATCATAGCCCGGTGGACGCTCTTGAAAGCCGTCACCAGAGGTGTAGTCCAGATGTTGATAACGCAAATCGGCATCCAGCCCCCAGTTGTCCGCAAAATTCTCGTTGTTATACAAAAGGTCGATGTTGTAACGGCTGTCACCGGCTTCGGTTACCGGGTCCAATACGCCCGCACCAACCATGCCGATTTCCAGGTCACTATGCTGCATATAGTCGGCAAGTAGACGCCAGTCTCCCCTGGCTACCGAGAAGCGAATATCCTGATTGCGCCAGCCAAATCCGGCGGTACCCGGTGCATAGGAGATAGCGGGGTCGACTTCCGTCTGCATATCGGCCTCAATAAACGGATCATGCCCATCGGTGGAAGAGAACTCTGCCGTCATCCCGACATCATACCCCCCCCAGTTAGCGCCCTGCTGCAGCCAGCCCGTTTTCGTATTAAAGCTGCCTGCTCGTACGCCAAATTCGGCGTCATCTATCCCGATGGCAGTCCTGGTAATCACGTTAATCACACCCGCCGAGGCATCAGAGCCAAACAGGGCGGAGCCGGGGCCACGGATGATCTCCACCCGCTCGATCATACTAACGGGAAGACCCTTCCAGAAAATACCAAACCCCCACATCAGGTCTCTCAGGGGCGCGCCATTGACCATCAACAGGGTTTGCGTGGCATTGGCTCCCCGGAACTGAATCAAAGGCCTGAAGCCAAAGCTACTCGCCCTGATGTGAATCCCCGGTACTCCCTCCAGAACATCTACCAGATTAGTAGCGCCGGTGGCCTTAATGTCATCAGCCGTAATGATGGAGACGACTCCCGGAGCCTTAGTCAATGTTTGCCGGGTGTTGGTGGAGATGGAGATCTCCTGCGTCATCAACTCTTCCAGGCTTAGCGAGAGAAAATGCTCCAGTCTCTCATCCGTATTCGCATGACAGAGCGTGACCTGGAACAGGCCAAGAAACCCAATGATGGCTTGGTACTTATTCATGTTACTCCACTATCAAAACAAATCCGGTGCAGGCGCACCCTTACTCAGCTATCTATATGCTTCACGGCAGACAAGCCGATAGATTCCTGTTTTTACCTCCGTGTTCCAGGCGGGCAATGCTGTTTCGCAACACCAGCCTCCAGTTCAACCGCGACACCGCCGTACAAGGCACCCTGTGGTTTCTTACCGGATCATTGTATCAATATCCAGCAATTGCAACTTCAGACCCGTCGCAGGCCCCGTTATCCTGCCTCGGAAGTTATTGATTTCCTGCCATTTAGCGCCAAATCCCATACCCTACCGTTATTGGCAACCCACTCAATATAGAGAGGTGATGGCGTAGCCCTGCTGGCGTAACAGCGAAATCAGACCCGTCTCACCAGGCAGGTGCAAGGCCCCCACGGCCACAAAGACCTTACCCTCCATCAGCATCGTTTGCATCCGTTTAACCATGCGTCGATTGCGATGGTCAAGCAGCTTTGTCATCACCTTTGCATGAAGTTCAGGGTCGCTCGTCATGGGATTCGCATCGCTAATCTTCACCAGTTGGGCGAGGTCGCCGGAGAGGTAAGCCTCCGTCATCTGCTCAAACAGTAGTGGATAGCCCTGATACTCCTTGAGCACGGTTTGCAGCAGCGCCTTTTGCTCATCAAGACTCAGTGAGGTGAAGACAGCGATCTGCTCTTCGACGCTTTCCAGCGCCTGAAACCTTTTACCCTCTGCCTGCGCACGGTCATATAAGAGCTTGTCGAGAACCAGACCGCCCTGCTGCCGGGGCATGCTGAGCACCAGTA
Source organism: Thiohalomonadaceae bacterium (assembly GCA_041555695.1). Lineage (GTDB taxonomy): Bacteria > Pseudomonadota > Gammaproteobacteria > Thiohalomonadales > Thiohalomonadaceae > JAPHSX01. The sequence continues at coordinate 1,871 of JBFFJV010000205.1, forward strand.
CAGTGGCCCAGGGCTGTAGCCGCTCGGTCACGGCAGGTGGTACCCCTCGCGACAACATCGCCTGTTTTGCCTGAGCGCTCAGCGCCTCGCCAACCAGGGCGGTAAGCGAGCTCTCCTGCGGCAGCATCATCTGCGCCGCGGCGGCCATCTCAGTCTGTGCATCCAGCGACACCTCCAGCACCACGGTATCGGCAGCCATAAAGCGCTGCTCTACCTCAGTCGGCAGTCTCGTTACTCTGGGATCTTCGCTATGCATGGTGCCAAAGAGGTAGCTGTCCACCCCCTTACCGCTGATATGCCATAACAGCCCCTGTTCGCCGGCAAAGGCCGTTGAGACCAGTAGCAGCCATAGCAGAAACAGCCTGGTTAGCATCGAAAAGTGTTCCTTCATCGCCCTCTCCCCTTAGATCATTGGACGCCAATCCGGTAAGCTTCGCCCCATGTCAGAGACAAAGCAAACGAAAATAGCCAATCGCTTCCGCGGTTTCCTGCCGGTGGTGGTCGATGTTGAGACCGCCGGCTTTAACGCCGAGACCGATGCCCTGCTGGAGATCGCGGCCGTCACCGTGCGCATGGACGACGACGGTCGCCTGCGCCGCAGCCAGACCGTGGCCTGCCATGTAGAGCCCTTCCCCGGCGCCAACCTGGAGCAGCGGGCGCTCGATTTCACCGGTATCGATCCCTACAACCCCTTCCGTATGGCGAAAAAAGAGAAGGATGCCCTGGAGCATATCTTTCGTCCCATCCGTGAGGAGGTCAAGGCACAGGGCTGCACCCGTGCCATTCTGGTAGGGCACAATCCGTTCTTTGATCTGGGATTTTTAAAGGCGGCGATTGAGCGCACCAATAACAAGAAGAGTCCGTTTCACAGCTTTAGCAGCTTCGATACCGCCACCCTCGGTGGCCTGGCCTATGGACAGACGGTACTCGCCAAGGCCTGTGCCGCGGCAGGGGTGGAGTTTGACAGTGGACAGGCCCACTCGGCAATCTACGATACAGAGCGCACGGCAGAACTGTTCTGCACCATCGTCAACAAGTGGCGTGAGCTGGGGGGCTGTCCGCTGCTGTAACCCCACCACTGCGGCCCTCTCCTTCGCTCACCCTTTACGGCTCTGATCTCGCCGACCGTGGCCACACCCGCCAGCTGTGTGACACCGTTTCACTGCAAACGGGCGAACTCTTCTCCCCCCGCTTCCCTTGAAATCAGCATGATGTAGACACATTCCAAGGGAATAGCCCATCAGGGAGAATCTTATGCTTATCAGATTGCACGGCCTTTTCCTTACCTTATTAATTTGCAGCGCAGCCGTGGCCGACGCGGATCACCAGCATACCTTCGGCATCGTGCCGCAACAGTCCGCCAGCAAGATGGCCCGCCTGTGGACCCCTGTCCTTCAGGAACTCTCCCGCCTCAGTGGAGAGACACTGCATTTCGCCACTGCCCCCAATATCCCTGAATTTGAGAGACGCCTCTACGCGGGTGAGTACGACTTTGCCTACATGAACCCCTACCACTACACCCAGTTCAGTCGCACTCCAGGCTATCGGGCTTTTGCCAAGCAGAAGGACAAACAGATCCGCGGCATCCTGGTGGTACACAAGGAGAGCGATATTGTCTCTCTGGAGCAGTTGCAGGGTAAAACGCTTGCCTTTCCTTCACCCGCTGCATTTGCGGCAAGTGTTCTGCCGCGTGGCTACCTAACCCGGCAGCAGATTTCCTTTGAACCACGCTACGTCTCCTCCCACGACTCGGTCTATCAGGTGGTATCCAAGGGCCTGTTTGTCGCGGGGGGCGGCATCGAGCGCACCCTCGGTAATACCACACCCGAGTTACGCGAGCAGTTGCGAGTACTCTGGAAGTCCGATGGCTATACCCCCCACGCCTTTGCCGCCCACCCCCGACTCGAGGCATCTGAGTGGGAACGGGTTAAAGAGGCCATGCTGACAATAAGTAATCGTGAGGAGGGACGACAATTACTCTCCACCATCAATTTCAAGGGGATTACTAGCGCTCAAGATAGCGACTGGAATGACGTTCGCGAACTCAGCCTAGTAGGGCTGACTAAGCCCTCCCACAGAAACTGACGCCATATTACGGTATTTCCCATGTCATTCAGGCTCAAGACCATCGTTGGCATCGCACTCGTTGAGGGAACCCTACTGCTAGTGCTGGTGCTCAACAGTCTGAACATCCTGCGAAATGCCAGTGATGAGGCTATCAGCAACTACGCCAGCACCTCTTCCAAGCTCTTTGCTACCAGCATTGAGAACGCCATACTCTCGCTCGATCTCGCTACCATTGAAGCCTTTGTTCAGGCCGCGCTGAGCAACCGTGATATTACTTATGTCAGAGTCAAGGCACAAAACACCATCCTGGCAGAGGGTGGTGAAAGCAGCGCACTCGCCAGACCCTTCACCGCTGACTCCTCAATGAGAAGTGTAAACGACGGCATCTTCGATACCCGTGCGAACATCGATGAGGGAGGCGTACACTACGGCTCGGTGGAACTCGGTATCTCCGTCGCACGGATGTCCGAATTTATGCAACAGGCACGATCCGAAACAACCATCCTCGCACTAACAGAGATGGTTCTGGTCGCGATATTCTCCCTGATACTAGGCACCTATCTGACGCGCCAGTTGTTGCGCCTGGAAAATGCCTCCAAAACGATAGCCGCAGGGGAAGTCGGTTTGCAGATCACCGTGCACGGTAGTGATGAACTTGCCCGTACTACCATGGCCTTCAATCACATGTCGCGCAAACTGAAGGACCTGTATGACAGAATCGAAAACGACCACGCACGCCTGCACAGCATTATCGAGACCGTCCACGACGGCATCATCACCATTGACGACAGGGGGACCATCGAGTCGGCAAATGGTGCTGCCGGTAGAATCTTCGGCTACGAATGCGACGAACTTGTGGGCAACAACATCAACATCCTGATACCACCATCCTATCAACATGAGCATAATGGCTATATCCGCAAGCATGTGAACGGCAGCTCCGCCCACATTATGAACAGACTACGCACGGTAGATGGGATTCGCCGCAATGGCGAAACCTTCCCGCTTGAGATCGTAATCAACGAAATGTTTATCGACAACAGTCACAAGTTTGTCGGTGCCTTGCGTGACGTCAGCGCCGCCAAGGAGGCGAGTAAAAAACTACGCAAGAGTGAGGCACTCAAGAGCAGCATCTACAATGCCGCACTGGATGCCAT
>JBFFJV010000206.1:0-5059 GCA_041555695.1 Thiohalomonadaceae bacterium
AAGCAGTTAATCTCACCACTTTCCAAGTATATTGAGTCACTTCTCCCCGGGCTGGAGCTGGATATACGGTATAGAAGTGGCTGGAACAGTGAACTAACTCTTTCTGAAGCGCTCATGCAGTCAAGGGAGAGTGACACGAAACTTAAATACACCACAGTTGGTCCCCATCGTGGCGATCTACTTGTCAGGGCTGCAGGAGGAAAGGTCAGTGAAGTTCTGTCGCGTGGGCAGCTAAAGCTTGTTGTTATCGCATTGAAGTTGGCTCAGTTGAGTCTTCTCTATTCTACAGCAGAGCAGACAAATCCTGTTATTCTGGTGGATGATCTTGCAGCTGAATTAGATATAGAGCACCGTGCCTTGTTGTTAGACACCATCAGGCCGCTCTCTTCTCAGTTGTTTATTACTACACCAGATATATCGCTTATAGACTACCGTAACTGGCGTGATAGAAAGGTGTTCCACGTGGAACATGGAGAAGTGAAAGAGGTGGTATAATGGCTGGAATTGAAAGCGGAGTAAGTTATGAGTGAATACGATTCGTCCAGTATTAAGGTACTGAAGGGACTGGATGCTGTTCGCAAGCGTCCTGGCATGTACATTGGTGATACCGATGATGGCACGGGTCTGCACCATATGGTCTTCGAGGTGGTGGATAACTCCATTGACGAGGCGCTGGCAGGACACTGTAGCCAGATCGATGTGGTAATTCATAGTGATGGCTCAGTTTCAGTAAGGGACAACGGTCGTGGCATACCTGTGGATTATCATGAGGAAGAGCAACGTTCCGCTGCAGAGGTTATTCTTACTGTACTCCACGCCGGTGGTAAATTTGATGATAATTCCTACAAGGTTTCCGGTGGTCTACACGGTGTAGGCGTTTCTGTAGTAAATGCCCTTTCTGAAAATTTGACCCTTACGATTGGACGCAATGGTAAGAAGTATCAGCAGGAGTATGTGCTGGGCGAACCACAATATCCGTTAAAAGAGGTTGGTGAAGCTAGCACAACTGGAACGGAAATTCGTTTTAAACCTAGTGTCGAAATTTTTGCCGATACGGAATATCACTACGATATTCTTGCAAAACGTTTACGTGAACTCTCTTTCCTCAACTCGGGTGTTCGTATTCACCTTGTTGATGAACGTTCAGCCAAGGAAGACCTTTTTGAATATGAGGGTGGAATTAGCGCCTTTGTAGAACATCTTAATCGCAACAAAACCCCGCTTCACGATACGGTGCTGCACTTTTCAGCAGAGAAGGATGACATTGGTGTCGAGGTATCCATGCAGTGGAGTGATGCCTATCAGGAAAATATATTCTGCTTTACCAATAATATCCCGCAGCGGGATGGTGGTGCTCACCTGGCTGGTTTTCGTGCCGCCCTCACCCGCTCTATTAATAGTTATATAGAGAGTGAGGGTCTGGCAAAGAAGGCAAAGATCAACCCGACAGGTGATGATGCGCGTGAGGGACTTACTGCAGTGCTTTCTGTAAAGGTTCCAGACCCCAAGTTCTCGTCACAGACCAAGGATAAGCTGGTCTCTTCCGAAGTAAAAGGGGTGGTGGAGTCATTAGTGTCTGAGAAATTCCAGGAATTTATGCTGGAGAAGCCATCGGATGCCAAGATTATTGCCGGGAAAGTGGTTGATGCCGCCAGAGCCCGTGAGGCCGCCCGTAAGGCCCGTGAGATGACTCGACGTAAGGGAGCACTGGATGTTGCAGGTCTGCCGGGAAAACTGGCTGACTGTCAGGAGAAGGACCCTGCCCTCTCTGAAATTTATCTGGTGGAGGGTGACTCTGCTGGCGGTTCAGCTAAGCAAGGTCGTGATCGCAAAAACCAGGCAATTCTTCCGTTGAAGGGAAAAATCCTCAATGTAGAGAAGGCACGCTTCGATAAGATGATCTCCTCACAGGAGGTTGGCACCCTGATCACCGCACTGGGTTGTGGTATCGGGCGTGAAGAGTTTAATCCTGAAAAACTACGCTATCACCGTATTATCATCATGACCGATGCGGACGTGGATGGGTCACATATTCGTACCCTGCTTCTGACCTTCTTCTATCGTCAGATGGGAATACTGGTTGAGCGAGGACACATTTACATCGCTCAGCCCCCACTCTACAAGGTCAAGAAAGGTAAGCAGGAACGCTACGTTAAAGATGATCTGGAGCTGAATAATTATCTGCTACAGATCGCCATTGATAATGCCGAGTTGCACGTTGATGAGACCGCACCGCCTATCTCCGGACTGGCAATAGAGGAATTAGCTAAACAATATCAACAAGTTATGGCGATAGTGTCACGCCTTGGCCGCCGATATAACAGTCTGTTGCTGGAGAAGATGATCGCCCTGCCAAGCATTGATAAGTCTGCCTATGAGAACGGTCAGATTGAGGCGTGGTTTGCCCAGGCGATTGATGCGTTGAATGACGAGTATGGCGCTTCACGCCGCTTCACTATTAATCCGCAGCGCTCAGAAACGGGAATTACTGAGTCGGTCAATATCAGCGAGTGGCGTAATGGTGTGGCCAATGACTATGCCTTCAGCGCAAATTTCTTTGAGACCGCAGAGTACCTGGCGATTAAAACACTGGGTGAGCAGTTACAGGGGCTTATTGGTAAAGGCGGCTATATTCAGCGTGGCGAGCGTAAGAAAGAGGTCGACAGCTTTAAACAGGCGCTTGAGTGGTTACTTAACGAGGCAAAGCGTGGTCAGCATATTCAGCGCTATAAGGGTCTTGGTGAGATGAATCCAGAGCAGTTGTGGGAAACCACTATGGATCCTGAAAATCGTCGCCTGCTTCAGGTAACGATCGAGGATGCGATTGCGGCAGACGAGATCTTCACCACATTGATGGGTGATCAGGTTGAGCCGCGTCGTGACTTTATTGAGTCTAATGCACTGTTTGTGGAGAATCTTGACGTCTAGTCTGAGGGTCGCGCAATAAACAACCCGGCTTGCCGGGTTTTTTTTGTTTATCAGTTAGATAGCAATAAAAAAGGGAGGCCTAAGCCTCCCTTTTTATCACGTAAGTAAAGACTTACTCAGCGTGATACGAGGTGATCAGCTCTACCTCGTTCTTAGAGCCTAGAACTACCGGCACGCGCTGGTGGAGATGCTTGGGTGAAAGCTCCATGATGCGTTCACGACCGGTGGTGCTGGCGCCACCGGCCTGCTCCACGATGAAGCTCATCGGGTTGGCTTCATACATCAGGCGAAGTTTACCTTCGACGCCCTTCTCCTTCATCTTCTCACATAGTGGGTACATGAAGACGCCACCACGGGTCAGGATGCGGTGAACCTCGGCTACCATGGAGGCAACCCAACGCATGTTGAAGTCTTCACCACGGGGACCTTCGGTACCGGCCAGGCACTCGTCAACGTAGCGCTTAACCGGGGCTTCCCAGTGGCGCATGTTGGAGGCATTGATAGCGAACTCACGGGTATCAGCAGGAATGGTCATATTAGGGTGAGTGAGTACGAACTCACCAATATTGCTGTCCAGGGTAAAGCCATTAACACCGTTACCTGTGGTCAGTACGAGCATGCTGGAGGGGCCGTAGAGTGCGTAGCCGGCACAAACCTGCTCGGTACCGGCTTGCAGGAAATCCTCGGCGGTGGGGTTTTCGATGTCGCCATTGAAGCGCAGGATGGAGAAGATGGTACCAACGGAGACGTTAACGTCCATGTTGGAGGAGCCGTCGAGCGGGTCGAAGGTCAGCAGGTACTTACCGCGGGGGCTGCCATCAGGAATGTGGTAGATGTCGTCCATCTCCTCAGAGGCCATGGCAGCAAGGTGACCGGCCCAGTCATTGGTCTGCAGGAAGACATCGTTGGTGATGATATCCATCTTCTTCTGCTCTTCGCCCTGAACGTTCTCAGAACCGGCAGCACCCAGTACGCCTACCAGCTCGCCCTTGTTAACGAGGTTGGAGATCACCTTACAGGCGGTAACGACGTCGTTGAGCAGTGAGGTGAAATCACCGGTAGCTCCCTTAAGCTTACGCTGCTCTTCAATAATGAATTGCGTAACACTGGTACGATGGTTGTGCATAGTGTTTAACCCTTTAAATTTAAGCCAAAAAATTCCCGACCGAACGATATGTCGTTCAGCAAAATGTCCGCGGTGAAGATCCCTGTAGGAGTGTCAGCGGGAAGCCGCTGAAGAATTACGAAGCGGATAAAGTTACATATCCGCCGATGATAGCATAAAAGGAATTAATATTATAAGGTGGTAATACGCTTATAAGTGGATTCGATCCACTCTTCTACCCGACTATTAATGTCGCTAGCCTTCATATCGCTGGGATCAAAGGGTTCGCCAATAACCAGGGTGATCTCTCCGGGCTTTTTTATGAATCCCTGCTTTGGCCAGAATTCCCCGGCGTTATGGCAGACAGGAACAACCGGAAAGCCACTTTTTGCTGCCAACATAGCACCACCAATGGCATAACGGCTCTGTTGTCCGGGAGCGGTACGGGTTCCTTCAGGGAAGATAATCACCCAGAGACCCTGCTGGAGCCGATCGATTCCTTGTGTAATGACCTGTTTTAGTGCCTTTTTACCGGCACTGCGATCAATCGCCACAGGGCGGGTAAGTGCCAGCCCCCAGCCGAAAATAGGAATTAGCAGTAGTTCCCGTTTTAGTACCCAGGTCTGAGGTGGGAAAATGGTCTGCATTGCAATGGTCTCCCAGGCGCTTTGGTGCTTGGCAAGAACAAGGGCTGTGCCATCAGGTATGTTCTCGACCCCTTCAATGCGGAATCGTAGCTTGCAGGTAATTTTAAGCCACCATAGAACAAACTCCGCCCAGAGCGAAAAATAGCGGGCGCGAAGTCGTTGGCTAAAGGGGAACAACAAAGGGCTAAAACAAACAACAAGTATTGTTGCCAGTGTAAGGCCTAAATAGAAGAATATTGCACGAAGACTAAGCATAGTTATGCTTCCAGTAGAGAAGAGACGGCAGCGGCAAGATCATTATAGATTGGTATGCCATCCAGTCCCTCAGCCTTGGCAATGGTGCGTTCACCCTTGCCGGTCCTTACCAGAATGGGCCTGG
>JBFFJV010000207.1:0-5056 GCA_041555695.1 Thiohalomonadaceae bacterium
TGCCTGGTGCCACTTACACGACAGAGTTGTTGATAGAGCTGCAACGGATCCTTGCCCACGAGTTCCTCCGGCCTATTGATACCGAGGCGCTGGAGATCCCTGGCCATGGCCTTCCCGATATTCGGAAGGTCGGTCAACTGGTGCATTCGCTCACGTCTGACTTTTGCAGGATTCATCAGAAAAAACCTTTTCGCATGACGCCATCAGAAAGTGCAAAATTAATGAGATGTTTTCGCTATCTGTTGCACGACTCAATTTCCTTTTATTGGTGTCACATCGAGTGTATGGATCTGGCGGTTCTGGTACCTTGCCGGAGTGAAAATGGCCAAGGTTGCTCCGATAAGCGCCATGCATATCATATGTCGGACTGTGTATCCCAAGGGTCTCCCTGTGTCCCCAGGAACTCCTCGGCCCCCAGCCCCAGGCTAGCCCACCACTCGATCGGCAACATAGCTCCCCCTTAGCAGGATCTCCCGTGCAATCCGTGCTGGAACAAAGCCCTGCATAAAGTGGCCGATCTTGTCGTACGGATTCCGGCTGAGATCGAACACCTCTTGAAGCCAGAAACCTAACGGAACGTTTGCATAGGTGTATGCGCCACCCAAGCGAATCTCCTGAAGTGACATCAGCGGCAGGGGTCTACGCTTCCCCGATATCTTCATTCCAAAGCGCAGGGTTCTCATTGATAAATTCCTCCATAAGGTGGCGACAATCAGCATTATCCTCTACAACGACCTCCACCCCTCGAGATTGCATATAGACCTCGGGGCCGGTAAAGGTCCGGTTTTCCCCAATCACCACCTTCGGGATGCCATAGAGGAGGACCGCACCGCTGCACATGTCACAGGGAGAGAGGGTCGAATAGAGCGTGGCACGGCGATACTCCGAAGCCTTCAACCGCCCGGCATTCTCCAGGCAATCCATCTCCGCATGCAACACGGCACTCCCCTGCTGCACACGCCGATTATGTCCCCGCCCGACGATACGTCCATCAATGACAAGTACCGAGCCTATCGGAATGCCGCCCTCAGCCTGACCTTTTCTCGCCTCATCAACAGCTGCCGCCATGAATTCGTCCATTACCAGCCCTTCTTTTTCTTCGGTTATCAAATCACAAGGGACGCTACCTGACCATTCCCCACGAATTTTTATTCTGCCAAGCTCGAAGCAGATTTTCCGTACAGGAAAACCGCCATGACTTTCAGGGGACTGTGGCTGCGGCAGATGAGTTTGCTTCTGACCTGCCGCCCCGCAAATTTCGGATGCATTGCCCCGTGCCTCGCCGGAGAGATATCCGGGGCAAAGCCTTTTGGTTTTCCCCACAAAGAAAAATGCCCTTACTTTACTTAATTACTGATTGTACCCCCCAGCCCTAACGGTACTCTTTTGCGAACAGTCGCCTCAGTGGCGGGAACCTAAATGGGCCATAGCGATACGCCAACTACGCTAGCTAAGGCGGCAAAAGCGTGCAAATCAGAAAGATGCCGAAGACGCTGGCCAACTCCACATTAAGCATCCAGGCGATAATTAGAAAATCATTTGTTATTCCTCGCTTGCCCTCTTCCAGGTTTCGTCACCTTCACCAAAACCGGTAACCCTCTCTTTTTCATGAGGATGTGTCAGATGGGGTCTAAACTAATACACCTAATCATTTTTTTCTTTGCCCTGATTATTTATCAGTTACTTGAGGAGAGGGTGTCCTTTCGGCAACTGCCTTGCGTACCACAATGCCAGTTTATGACGCATGCTTTTTTGCGAGACCTCTACCTCCGGTAACGGCTGAATCTTCTTGTCATGAACAAGCAAACGGTAAATATAGAGGATCTTATCACTCACCGAATCAGTCGGTTCAAACTCGACCACTCCGCGTTCCTCGCCATATTTCACCCCGGCAAGAATAGCCCCCTTCACCAACTCGGCCTCATGCTTCAGCTTTTTCATTGCAACTTCTCCCTAGAATGCATGCCATAGCATACTTCTCATCCAGCCTAACAACTTACGACCAGGAGAGCTAAAAGATTGGATATAACTCAAGAGGTAGTACTCTTTGACTACCATACCAAAGGGTACCTACCCCTTTAGCCTTGATTCTCATTTGTCACTGATAATCATCTAGCCGACGTCTCCATCCGGGGGTATCGTCAAAGCATCAAAACAAAACGAACCCAAGAAAGAGGAGCCGAGCCATGACACTGTATTGCGGAATCGACTTACACTCAACCAACAACTTTCATTCTGTGCTGAACGAAAGTGACAAACCACGAATCGAAAAACGATTGCCGAATGACCTGTAGCGGATCCTGCTGACGCTGGCTGGCGCCTGTCTGCAGTGAAGATAAAGAAGTTGACCAGTGAAGGGCTGAAAGAGCTTCTTACCGGCCCAAATGTACTACTTGCCGCCGAGGCCAATCTTTCCGTCATGCAGTCGCTGACCGATACAGTTGAACAGATTGAGGAATCAGTACTGAGGGCAATGCCGTATTCACCCCGCGTTTCACTCACTCAAAAGTATCCCCGGCGTGGGACCCATTTTGGGAATGACCATCATGCTTTAGACCGGCACTATCCGACGTTTCCACGTGCTATAGACCGGAGTCGGCTAATGGGCGACCCCGTTTATTTTTTGAGTTATTACTCTGACCCAGAACTCTCAGAACTCTCGCTTGACCCCGAACTCTCTTGATTCCGAACTCCTTTTAACTCCTTTAACCCCTAACTCCTGGAAACGACTGCCACGTATTTCTGTGTAGCCTCATCGGCTGGCAAAAATGTATCCAAACGAATTCCCCGTAGTACAGCGTCATACGGTGAGCCCATCGATGTCAGTACGGATTCGAAAGTTAGTTTCTGCTCGCCATGCCGTATCAGATATGTCGTTGAGTGAGAAAGCGCATCTCCGATCCGAACTGAAGCCCATCGCTCCTGAAAACCGGGATATCCTGCTACCTGTTCCAGCACCTCATGAAATGCCTGGTGGTCAGCCGCGAAACCGACTTCGTGCCGAATGTGTCTGACCAATGAGTTTGCCACATCTGTCCAGTTCTGTAGTTTTGGGCGCAAGAGATCCGGCGCGAATACAAGTTCAAGCACGTTGTAAGGCCTCGTAACTTGGCTCAAATCGCACCCAATCAAGTCAGAGAATACGGCAATGGCAACCCTGTTTGCATGCACGATGTCCCAGATTGCATCTTTTACTATTACAGGATTGCTACTGACTTGCTCAACGTAGCGCTCCAGAACACCACTGACAGACTCTCTACTCACCTTACCCTTGGCCATTTGCCGAGGCCGGAAGCCCGCGGCAATCAATAAGGTATTCCGTTCATCATCCAGAATATCGAGGTTTCTGAGAATTGAATACAGCAGCGTTTCGCTGGGCTGCGACTTGCCCGTTTCAAGATAGCTCAGATGCCGCGTCGAAATATCCAGAATCAATGCCAAATCCAGTTGACTTAGTGGCACCCGCCTCCGCCACTCCTTGAGAAGGTTGCCAAAGGTTGGCCTAAATGGAGTGGGGCTTAGGTACGTCATAACCTCGTCAATTATACCTCATTAGTCTTTCACCTCCATTACCTCATTGGTAATGGCGTCTGCCTGATACCACCCTCAATATAACGATGACATTAACCTGAAGGGGAAGCAACATGAAAACTTGGACGCTACAACAATACGTTTACGCAACATACGGGATCTTACTCTTCATTTACTGGCCAATGAGCCACTGGTTATTTTCACACCTTTATCACACTACCCTTGGATTCGCGCCGGGTAGCTATGACCCCGATTTCGTGAAAATAATCGGCACCATGGGGATGATTCCTGTTGCGGGGTTGCTTTATGCAGCAATTCGCCCGGCACAGGCAGGTGCCGTTGTGTTCGGATTTACGGTGTGGTGCTTCTTGATGTCGGTAACCTATATCGAAGTAATCAATAACGGGCACTTTCCAACCCAAGAATACTTCAACTCAGCCTTGGCCTTTGTTCTAGGACTGTCCATGATTCCTGCTTTATTGAAACATTTCAAGCAGGGAGATAGGCTATGACGCGGGTGGCATGGCTAGGGCTCGGTTCAATGGGAAAGCGAATGGCTTGTCTCATCAATTCTGCCGGCTACCAGTTGATTCAGTACAACCGCTCAACCGACCGGATGGGTGTTGACGGAGCCCAGAGTGCAGCGACCCCAGCAGAGGCGGCAGAACAGGCGGATATCGTCATTGCGATGCTGACCGATGACGAAGCCTCTAGGGAGGTTTGGACAGCCCCCGGGTTGGGCGCTATCCATGGCATGCGGCCTGGTACGATAGCCGTCGAGTGCAGTACGCTGTCCGTCGACTGGGTGGATAAATTGGACTCCCTCATGAACAGCGCGGAATGTCGGTTCGTGCTCGCCCCAGTAATCGGAACGCTGCCACAAGCAGACGCTGGGGAACTACACACCCTGATCGGTGGACCAGCAGCCACAAGAGACAAAGTCATTCCTGTTCTGAAAAGTTTTAGTGCCGCAATTTATCCACTTGATTCTCAAAAATCTGCGGCAATTATGAAGCTAGGGATCAATGGGTGGCTTGTTGCCCAACTCGCTTCTGCATGCGAGATTCTGGGCTTGGCCAAACAGCATGGCGTGGGTTTAATTGAGGCAACCCAATTCTTGTGCCAAATGCCCTTGGCGAGTCCTTCGATGCAGGCAATGCTAGGTCTGATTGCCGCTAACGACCACAGACCGCGATTCCCCATTCACCTGGCTGAAAAGGACTTGACCTATTTGCAACGTGCTAGTCAATCAGATTCATTCGATGTTGCCAGGCTTGAACTCATATCGGCATGCCACTCACTTCTCACAAAAGCCATCCACAGCGGTCTGGGTGAGAAAAACATCACATCTTTGATAGATTTAATAGATAAGACAAGGATGCCACAATAATACTTAAGGGGTCAGCACCTGAGGGATCCCCACGAATTTACCACCCATCACCATGACTTTTTATCGTTTCGTGTAAAATTGCTGTGACGCCTCCCAACTCACTTGTAGAAAACTCAAATCTGCGATCATTGGCAA
>JBFFJV010000208.1:0-5030 GCA_041555695.1 Thiohalomonadaceae bacterium
ATCGGTCTGCTCCTGACGTTGCTGCAGTGCCGCGGCCTGTTCGATCACCTGCTGCTTTTGTGCCTCGTCCATCTGCGATTTAATCGCGGCAAGCCGCTCCGCTTCACGGCTTTCACGCTCGGCGCTAAGGTGGGTATCGGGACTCATCACAAGACGTACCCGGTGCGGGTTATCCAGCACCTCGCGGGCCAGCCCCTTAATGAATTCGGGGTCTTCTATCTGCTGGCGCAGCCTGGCCAGGATCGGGTCGATATCCAGCACCTCCAGCGGGTCGGCGCCATGCAGTACAGTGCTGAGGGCATTGACCATCAGGTGCAGGCCGTAGGGAAAGCCATCACCGCTCACCTCGCGCTGCGACAGTTCATACTGGTGCAGTACCGCCTCCACCATCGCCTTGTCCACACCGTTGTCGGCAACATCTTTTAGGACATCAAGTATCAGCTGCTCTACCGCCTCGGCATGTTCCGGGTTGGAGCCTTCGAGGCCGGCGGCGAACATCATCTCGCGACTGGAGTCGGAGAGGCCGCACAGGGGGGAGGGGGCACTGCCGAGCCCGGTGGTCTCCAGTGCCTGACGTAGTGGTGAGGCACCATTGTCCAGCAGCACGCCGGAGAGCAGGTGGGCTCGCATCACCTCCTCGGCATCAATTGATTTGCCGAGCAACCAGCCGAGTACGATGTGAGTCTTGTCGGCGGTCTCTTCGTCGCCATCAAGGGCGTAGCGATCCTCGATCTGTAAAGGTGCGCTAAAGCGCTGCTCGTCCGGTACCGAGATATCGAGTTGCAGATGCTTGAACTGCTTTAGCGCCCCCTCTTCAAAGCGTGCCTGGTGCTCACTGGCAGGAATGTCGCCGAAGGTCATGAAGACGGCGTTGCTGGGGTGGTAGTGCTTGGCGTGAAAGGCCTTCAACTGCTCATAAGTGAGATCGGGGATCGCCTCCGGATCACCACCCGAGTTGTGGTGGTAGGTAATGGTGGGGAATAGCTCACGGCTCAGCGCCTGGTAGAGGGCAGAGACCGGTGAGCTCATTGCCCCCTTCATTTCATTGAATACCACGCCCTTATAAACCAGCTCCGAGTCGGGGTTATTGGCCTCAACAAACTCCACCCGGTGTCCCTCCTGCAGAAAGTCCATTTCGTTGAGGCTGGGGAAGAAGACCGCATCAAGGTAGACGTCGAGCAGATTGTTGAAGTCTTTGAGGTTGCGGCTGGCAAAGGGGTAGGCGGTCCAGTCGGCCGAGGTAAAGGCATTCATAAAGGTGTTGAGCGAGCGGCGCGTCATCATAAAGAAGGGATCACGTACCGGAAAATGGTCGCTGCCGCAGAGGCTGGTATGTTCCAGGATATGGGCCACCCCGGTGGAATCCTGCGGCACGGTACGAAAGGCGACCAGGAAGGTGTTCTGGTCATCCTCAGCGGCCAGGTGCAGATGCGAGGCCCCGGTCTCTTTATGGCGAAATTCCTGGAGTTCCAGGTTTAAAGAGGGGATACGCTCGGCGCGCAGAAACTCAAATGCCGCGTTAGTTTCGGGGTGACTCATGGGTGTCGCTTTCCTTTATGCAGGTTCGGTCTTCTACTGAAGATTGTGACAAGTTGCATAGTATACAAGGATTGTCGGATTGGTTGCCTGACCGGTTGTTGAATAACCCTCATGCGGCATGACCCTGCGTTAAAATCTGACGCGCACTCACCTGAGAATTATTCAACAACCGGTCACTATCCCCCTACAATAGTGGCATGGAACTCTTCGACACCCACTGCCACCTTGATGTGGCCGAATTCGATGCCGACCGCGAGGAGGTGCTGGCCCGTGCCCGTGCCGCGGGGGTACAGCAGATGGTGATCCCCGCAGTTGATGCCGCGGGTTGGACTTCGCTGCTGGCACTGTGTCGTCATGAACCGGGTCTCTATCCCGCTCTGGGCCTGCATCCCCTCTTTATTGGGCGTCACCGCGAAGAGGATATTGCCGGGCTGCGCAAGCGGGTCATGCAGGAGCAGCCCATCGCCATCGGCGAGATCGGGCTCGACTTCTTTATCCGGGAGCTGGACCGCGAGCACCAGCAGCAGCTGTTCGAGCAACAGCTGCAGATCGCCGATGAATTCGAGCTACCGGTGCTGCTACATGTGCGCAAGGCCCATGATGAGGTGCTGGCGACACTGAAGCGGATGAAGTTCTCACACGGTGGTATTGCCCATGCCTTTAACGGCAGCCGTCAGCAGGCGCAGCACTATATTGATCTCGGTTTTAAGCTGGGTTTTGGCGGTATGCTCACCTACGAGCGCTCCAGCAAACTACGCCAACTGGCAGCTGAACTGCCGCTGGCCTCTGTGGTACTGGAGACCGATGCGCCCGATATGACACCTGCTGCCCACCACGGTGAGCGCAACAGTCCGGAGTACCTCCCTGAGGTGTTACATACGCTGGCACAACTGCGCGGTATGGAGGTTGAAGTACTGGCCGGGGTACTGCTGGCCAATACCCGTGAAATCCTTGGGCGGTGAAAAAAGATGAAATTCGTGTCAACCAATCCTGAGTTGCTGCGTTATTACAGGTGACACAGACAAAAACTTTGGAGAACGAACATGAAATGGTCAATGATTTTAGGTAGTGGTTTTATGGCAATGGCCCTGGCATCTGCCAGTGTTTCGGCTGAAGAAGATGGCGATAAGGTTCGCACTCGTACCGAGACCCAGGAGCGTGTGAACACGCAGGGTGAGGGTGAGCAGAACCAGGAGCAGGTGCGTAATCGCTATGAGGATGGTGAGGGTGAACAGCGTAAAGAGCAGTACAAGCACCAGTATCAGCATCAAGAGCGTAGCAGTAGTCGCAGCGCGGGTGGGAGTGCCGGTGGTGGTGCTCGTCGCTAGAGCACAGCTGGCAGACGACTAACCGTGCGAGGAGTCTTCACTGGATAACCGGATGGAACTGGAGAAATTTCTGGCAGGGGTGGAGCGGCGTGCCTTCCACCTTGCCAGGATTGCTACCGGTAATGAAGACGATGCGCTGGAGATCATACAGGATGCGATGTTCAAGCTGGTGCAACGCTATGCGCAGAAAGATGCTGCAGAGTGGCCTGCGCTGTTTCACCGTATCCTGCAAAGCCATATCCGCGACTGGTATCGGCGTACAGTAGTACGTAATCGCTTGCGAGTCTGGTTTGGCGGTAGTGAAGAGGAGGGGGATGACCCTCTGCAGAATCAACCGGATCCCCACGGGCAGGGGCCGCAGCAGACACTGCAAAATGACCGTTTTGGCGGTGAACTTGAGCGTGCCCTTAACGCCTTACCCCATCGGCAGCAGCAGGCCTTTTTGTTGCGTGCCTGGGAAGGGTTGAGCGTGGAGGAGACGGCGCAGGCGATGGGATGCTCTGCGGGCAGTGTAAAGACCCATTATTCACGGGCTATTAAGGTGTTGCGTGAGCGGCTGGAGGATTTTAACGGTGAATGAGGATAAACAATTTATCGACCGGATCAACCGTGAACTGGATGGCCAGGTCGAGGGCTTGTCACCAGCGGCTCTCGGTCGTTTGCGTGCGGCACGGCGTGAGGCGCTTGATGGCGCCAGTCGCACGGCAGCGCATCGTCACTGGCTGCCGGCCGTTGCCGCTTCGTTTTTTGTGGTGCTGGCAACGACCGCGATCTGGTACGAAGTGGGGCGCGGCCCTGATGAGTCTCTGGAATCCTTGTTACAGACTGCCAACGTCACTGATCAGCAACTTCTCGGTGAGGGTGACGACATTGAGCTGTACCGGGATCTGGAATTCTATTTCTGGTTGGAACAGGAGCAGCAGCATGCGGGCTAATCCTGCCCTTCTATTCCTGTTGTCACTGGCTCCGGTAATGGCTGTGGCGGATGAAGTCGACGCACCGTCACTGGCGCTGCTGGAATATCTGGCTGAATGGCAGGATGACAACGGGAATGAGATCGACCCGCAGACACTGGCATTGATGTTGCCGGGTGCCGAGCAGGGGGGAGGTGAGAGGAATGATGAAGAGTAAGGTCTGGATATTGGTGTTACTGGGGCTGGGATTTACGTCAGTGCATGCACTGGAGTGGGAACAGCTGGGAGACACCGAGAAAAAGGTGTTGCAACCCTACCAGCAGCGCTGGGCAGAGCTTCCCGAGATGCAGCAGCAGCGGCTGCAGAAGGGAGCGGCACGCTGGCAGCAGATGGACCAGGCTCAACGCGACCAGGTGCGCCAGCGTTTCGAGCACTGGCAGCAGATGTCGCCACAGCAGCAACAGCAGATCCGTAAGCGCTTTGAGCAATTCAAGCAGCTCTCAGCAGAACAGCAGCAGAAATTGCGTCAGCGTATGCAGCAGTTTCGTGATCTACCTGTCGAGCAACAGCAGGAACTGCGCCAGCGTTTTGAGAGTATGACCGAGCAGCAGCGTAGCGAGCTGCGCCAGCAGATGAAGTCGCAGGCTGAGAGCGTGTCACAGGGTGAGACTGAGTCACAAGATGAAGCCGAGTCGTCGCAAACGGAGGATACCCTGCAGGGGGATACCCAGCGCGATTCCTACCGCGAGCGTCATATGGAACGCCGCATTAATTCAACACCGATGAGGAGACAACGTTAGTGTTCATTAAAAAAAGAGAATTTTTTTCCGCCTTGATTTTGAGTTTCGGCTTGCAGAGTGTTTCTGCGGATAGCGGATATAGCCTCGGTGCGGAGTACAGTGAGGGGGATTATGGTACCGGTGAGACAACGAGTGCCTGGTATATTCCTTTTGGCTGGCGTTATGGTAGTGGTGACTTCAGCGCCTCGGTAACGATCCCCTACCTGGTTGTTGAGGGCTCGTCGCTGGTGACCTTTGATGGTCGCCCTGTTGCCCCCTCCGGAATGGGAACGGGCGGTACTGGAGGCGGCGGAGGCACCACAACCACGGCCACCACGCGCACCGATTCGGGGCTGGGTGATATCGTGCTTAGCGGCAGCTATCAGCTGTTAAGTGAATCTGAACTCCGTCCCTGGGTGGCAGCGACGCTTAAGGCCAAACTGGGAACCGCCGATGAGATGAAGGGGCTG
>JBFFJV010000209.1:0-5015 GCA_041555695.1 Thiohalomonadaceae bacterium
CAGCCCCCGATATCTATACCTGGGCGATGGAGCAGATGAATCTCAAGCCCGAAGAGTGTATCGCCTTTGAGGACTCATACAACGGTATTCTCTCTTCACGCGCCGCAGAGCTCACCACCATCGTATCGGTTAACGGTTATACCCGTGATGATGTGTTTGATGGCGCTGCTATCGTGCTCGATCACTGGGGTGAGCCGGATCAGGCGTTTAGCGTGTTGTCGGGTGATGCGGCTGGTGCCAGCTATCTCGACCTGGCGATGGTGAAGCGCCTGCATGGCGGCTGATAAACCGGCTGCCGATCATCTTGCCCGGCGAATGGGCGAGATCGAGCCCTTCTATGTAATGGAGTTGCTGGGGCGGGCCCGTGAGCTTGAAGCGCAGGGGCGCTCTATCGTCCATATGGAGGTGGGTGAGCCCGACTTCACCACACCGCAGCCGATCATTGATGCGGCGCAGCAGGCCCTGGCGGCGGGCAAGACCCACTACACCCCGTCGCTGGGTCTGCCTGAGTTACGTCAGCTGATCGCAGACTTTTATCGAGACCATCATGGAGTGGCGGTCTCGCCGCAGCGTATCGTCATTACCCCGGGCGCCTCAGGCGCCCTGCTACTGGCCCTGGGAGTGTTGCTCAATCCGGGCGAGGAGGTGTTGATGGCCGACCCCGGCTACCCGTGCAACCGCCACTTTGTCCGGTTTATTGAGGGCAAGGCGCGTGCCGTGGCGGTGGGGGCCGATAGCCACTATCAGCTGACCGCACAGCATCTAAGTGATGAGTGGCGTGAGAGCACGGTGGCAGCGATGCTCGCCACCCCGTCAAACCCCACCGGTACCCTGATTCCAGCAGCAGAGTTGCAGGAGATGAACCGCCTGGTACGTGAGCGGGGTGGACGCCTGCTGGTTGATGAGATCTACCATGGCCTGATCTATGGCGAAAAGACCCCCTCTGCCCTGGCACTGAGTGATGAGTTATTTCTCATTAACAGCTTCTCCAAATATTTCTGCATGACCGGCTGGCGACTGGGTTGGCTGGTGGTGCCTGAGGCCTATGTGAGTGCGGTGGAGAAGCTGGCGCAGAATCTCTTTATTGCCGCCCCTACGCTGGCACAGCATGCTGCGGTGGCCGCTTTTTCTACCGAGACAACGGCGATCCTTGAGGAGCGGCGGCAGGAGTTTCAGCGCCGCCGTGATTATCTATTGCCTGCACTGCGTGAGCTGGGCTTCGATATTCCCCTTATCCCAGAGGGAGCCTTCTACCTCTATGCCGATTGCAGTCGCTTTACTGACGACAGTTACGCCTTTGCCAAAACTCTGCTGGAGGAGGCGGGCGTTGCGGTTACCCCCGGGCGTGACTTTGGATCCAACCGGGCCAATCGTCATCTGCGTTTTGCCTACACCACCTCAATGGAGCAGTTACAACAGGGAGTCGAACGCCTGCGTCACTATTTGGCCTGAGTGGTGACAATGGCTGCGTAGCCGGTTGCGTAGGTAAGTGAACGGCCTGATGCTGCCACCAGCAGTGCCCGGGCTGATGGTGTTTTGCCTGAATAAAAAAGAAGAGCAATCATTCATGGATGTTGTATTACGAACTCTCTCCCTTCTGCTGCTCCTGGCCATCTCATCGACGCTTATGGCGGCACCATCCTGCATCAAAGCC
Source organism: Thiohalomonadaceae bacterium (assembly GCA_041555695.1). GTDB lineage: Bacteria > Pseudomonadota > Gammaproteobacteria > Thiohalomonadales > Thiohalomonadaceae > JAPHSX01. The sequence continues at coordinate 1,655 of JBFFJV010000209.1, forward strand.
CCCACCACAAGCTGCCTGATGGAATTGGCCGCCGCCGACATGAACGCCATTGCGGAAACTGAGCGAGAACGCTGGCAGCGGCTATATGACTCACTGCTTATTGATGAGGTGCTGCACGTTTTCAATCAGGGGGATATCGAGGGGGTGTGGCGGTCACTGGATAAGATAAAGTCAGAGCAAGCACGTACACAGGCGGTGGAATCGATCATTGGCCAGTTGGTTCAGTCGGCAGATGAGCGGTTACTGCAGTTTGTTTGGGAGATGGAGAGTGATGTTTCTCGCCTTTACCTGATGTTAAATGTGCTCGATGAACTGCTAAAGAATGGGCACAGGCTGCTTGCTGAGAAGGTGTATGAGGATGCGCAGTTTGTTTTCAGGCGTATGAGCAGCGATGAGTTAACTGACCGTATTTACAACAAAATGATTTCCGCAGCAAAAAAATTCGATGATCGTTTGCTGTTATCCAGCCTTGCCAATGATTATCAGAAAAGGATGGCAGGCAAAGTTGACCCCTCATTACTGCTTCGCAGTGGCGCATATGCTAAGGCTGTAGAGGCGGCGAACACAACCTTGCAGGGAACAAACCTGTCCGCACGTATACAAATTATTGCCCAGAGCTGGCTGAATAACCGGGGAGAGCAGGAGCTATTGCGTAGCGTGGACAGCTCCCGTGATGAGCTGTTCCGTGCCGGAGCGATGTATGTCCTGGGCAGACATGCCCGTAACGAATTGAAGGAACCGTTACTTGCTGAAGAGTATCTTTCGAAGGCCGAGCACTACACTGCTAGCATCGAATCGATCCCGGTGCGAGATGAACTGTACGATGATATTGGCAGACAGTATCGTCAGCTGGCGAAGAATGACGATTTAGATATGGATGACAGGATCCTTGCCCTGGCAAAAAAGATTGATGACTGGGAAAAATCGATTGGCTTGCAGTTTGAACTGTTAGGATTTCATGTTGAGACAAAGGACTTTGCCCGGGCAGAGGCCATTGTGCGACGCGAAAACCGCCCACATCTATCCGCTGTCTACCATTATATACTTGCTGAATCCTCCAGGGAGTCGGGGGATACCACTACTGCACTGATGGAAATTCATGCGGCTCAACGTTTTATGCGGGAGACCGATAACAAAGAGTTGAGTTATGAGTTGACGTATGAGGTGGGGAATTTTTTACATAAGCTGAATGATGAGGATGGCGCAATAAACTCTTATCAGGAGGCCGCGGCAGAGGCTATGGCTTTACCTTTGGCAAAGCGTCTCAGGGCATTAAAAAGTTGTGCGAGAAAACTTCGTCAACTGGGGGCGGCGCAGGCAGCGCAGACTGTGATGAATATCCTGGCGAATGAGATGAAGAACAGTGGTGATGATGCGGCAGCAATGAAGGTGGTTGTCGGGCTTTTTCCCGAGTTGCTCGAAGAGGGCGTGTCGCCTCAGATATCTCAGCGTCTCTACGAACTGGAGAGCCGGTTAGATGGTGAGGCATTGGTTCGTTTTTATATGAAACGTGCTGAGCATAGCGAGGGGGAGGGTGACCGTGAAAGCACACTTCGTTTTCTCAATATGGCACTGCAACAGGCGAATACCGAGACGTTGATTAAGTCCTGTCTGGACAGAGGGCTGGAACTGCTAAAGGGTGACAATGCATTTTCGATGCGACTCGCGTTATTGCAGCATCCGTCTATCCCCAATACCCGACAGCAGGAGGTGCTGCAGGAGCTTTTTGGCCAGTATCTAAAAAAGAACGACTATGCGAAGGCTGAAAAGATTGCAGAGCTGATGCCGGAGGAGGAGGGCTTTGTCAGACAGATCGCCCTGCTGGCAGATACCGTCGATGAGAAAGCGGATTTTATCAGCCAGCGTATCTATGCAAAGTTAATGCAACGAGTCAGGGAAAAACCGCATCTTAAAATGCAACTGCTGGAAAAAATGATCGGTGATTTTGAATATGCCCTGGCCATTCATTATAAAGATGATATCGAGAAAATGATTGCCGCTATGGATGAACAAGGGGATGACAGGGGGGCTGTCCTCTATGTTCGCGCCTTGCAGCTGAAATGGGAGGGCCTGCTCACTGGTGTCGAGAAGGATGTCACGCGGGGCAGGGTAAGTACTATGATGCCCCGGGTGGCGGGGCTTACTACCGCTGCCGAGCGTGGGCGCCGTAGCATGATCTATCTGCTGTTTGCCAGTGCACTGAGCACTCCCCACTAACGGTGTCAGTCGTGTGCCCGGTCGCCTGGCGGGCAGGTAACCGGCCTTTACCGTGACTTACTTTTTGAGTTGTGTCACCCACAGCCTGGTTGCCCCTGCCACCGCCGCCGGCATCACCAGAAAATTGACCACGGGGATCATGGTGGCAAAGAGGGTGGCACCGCCAAAGCCCAACGACAGCAGTTTGTTTTGACGCAAGGTTGAACGCTGCTCACCAAAGCGCATGTTGTTGTTACCCATGGGGTAGTCGCCGTACTCCAGTGCCAGCATCCAGGCACTGAACAGCATCCACAGGAAGGGGGCGATGGGGGCGATAAACCAGGAAATAATAAATAGCGGAATCGCCAGCAGCACCATGTAGCCAAGTTTGCGCAGCTCATCGAGTATTGCCTGCGGCGCTTCTTTGAGTGCCTGGGCAAAGCTGCTGCCGGGTGGCAGGGGCTGGCCGGTAAGGTGTTTCTCTACCGCCTCGGCGAGCAGGCTGTTAAAGGGTGAGGCTACGATGTTGGCGAGGATGGAGAAGGTGTAGAACACCAGCAGTAGCGCGGTGAGTGCAAACACCAGCCAGAAGAACCATTCCAGCCACATCAGCCACTCGGGCAGGTAGCTAAGCCAGCCGTTGACCAGGCCGCTGAACTGAGCGGCCAGTACCCAGATTGAGCCGATGAACAACAGCACATTAATCAGTAATGGGATGGCGACGAAGCGACGCAGGCCGGGGGTAGTGAGCAGGGCCAGCCCCTGTAGCAGACCGACGGCGCCGATGATGGGTTTTCCTAGCATGAGAGTTCCTTGGTTTTCATTTCTTTGGGCTGTTTATACCGCAGAAGCCCCGTTGCGTGCCAGCAGCGCACTGCCGTATGCCGCCTCGGTGTGGGCTGCAGGTAACATCGGTACCCCGAGCAAGCGAGCGCGAATTTGTGTCCAGGCCGCATTGGCGGCTCCACCGCCGTTGCTGCGTACGGAGGTGGGGTAGGGGGCCCCCAGCTCAGCCAGCCTGTCGTAGCCCGCCTTCTCAATGCGGGCGATCCCCTCCAGCAGTCCCTGAAAGAATTGAAGATCACTCTCCGGTCTTGGAGTAAGGCGAGGCGCAAGTTGCGGGTCGCTAACAGGGAAACGCTCACCTGGTGAGGGGAGGGGAAGG
>JBFFJV010000210.1:0-5008 GCA_041555695.1 Thiohalomonadaceae bacterium
AATGTACGCACTGGAAATTGAAAATCTGAGTAAAACCTATGCCAATGGGGTACAGGCACTCAACGATGTTTCCATGCAGGTGGAAGAGGGTGACTTTTTCGCCCTGCTCGGCCCCAACGGTGCCGGCAAATCGACCACTATCAGCATTATTACCTCACTGGTGAACAGCAGTGGCGGTACGATTAAAGTCTTCGGCAATGATATGCAGGTAAAGCCGATGCAGGTCAAACGTGACCTGGGACTGGTGCCGCAGGAGTTCAACTTCAACCAGTTCGAGCCGGTGGAGGAGATCGTGATCAACCAGGCCGGTTACTACGGGGTGGATAAACAGCAGGCACGCGAGCGTTGCGAGTGGGCACTGAAAAAACTCGGGCTGTGGGAGAAACGCCGTGCCATGGCGCGAGGCCTCTCTGGTGGTATGAAACGCCGCCTGATGATCGCCCGTGCGCTAGTTCATCAGCCACGTCTGCTGATTCTTGATGAGCCCACCGCCGGGGTCGATATCGAACTGCGCCGCTCAATGTGGCAGTTCCTGCGTGAGGTAAACTCCGAGGGCACCACCATCATCCTCACCACCCACTATCTGGAAGAGGCTGAAATGCTGTGCCGCAATGTGGCGATCATCGATGAGGGAAAGATTATCGAGAACACCTCCATCAAGAGCCTGATAAACAAGCTTGACCGTGAGACCTTCATCCTCGACCTCGCCACCCCCATCACCAGTGCACCCACACTAGAATGCGGCTACCCGCTGCAACTCATCGATGACACCACCATTGAGGTCGAAATTAAACGCGAGCAGAGTATTAACGTGGTATTTACAGAATTGAGCAGCTGCGGCATCGAGGTGATGTCGATGCGAAACAAGGCTAACCGGCTGGAAGAGCTATTTCTCGATCTGGTCGAGCGTGGGGAGGAGAAATAATGGATCTGCACACCTATCGCATCGCCTTTAACACCATCCTGGTGAAGGAGATCCGCCGTTTCGCCCGCATCTGGATCCAGACTATCCTGCCACCGATGATCACCACTGCACTTTACTTTGTGATCTTCGGCAAGATGATCGGCAGTCAGCTCGCCCCGATTGACGGTTTCAGTTATATGGATTACATCGTACCGGGGTTGATCATGATGAGTATCATCACCAACTCCTACGCCAATGTGGTCTCCTCATTTTACGGTGCCAAGTTCAGTAACTACATTGAGGAGTTGCTGATTTCACCCATCCCCCATTCACTGATCCTCATCGGCTATATCGCCGGAGGTGTGGCGCGCGGACTAACGGTTGGGGTAATGGTGACGGTGGTGGCGATGTTCTTTACCAACCTGCAGTTCACGAATATCTGGATTACCCTCAGCGTGGCACTACTCACCTCTATCCTCTTCGCCCTGGCCGGATTCATCAATGCGGTCTTTGCCAAGAGCTTTGATGACATCACCATCATTCCAACCTTCGTATTAACGCCTCTAACCTACCTGGGCGGGATCTTCTATTCGGTGAGTATGTTGCCCGATCTGTGGCAGACGCTATCACTCGCAAATCCCATTCTCTACATGGTCAATACCTTCCGTTACGGCATGCTGGGGGTTTCAGATATCTCTCTGGGGGTGGCCTACGGCGTGATTATTCTGTTTATTACAGTGCTTTACAGCTACAGCCTGTGGCTGATGAAGCACGGGGTGGGATTACGCGGTTAATTGCCTTTAAGAGGCTTGTCGACAAAGAGTCTGGCCTCTCCCGCCTGCATATAAGCGACGCAGTTGCGCCCCTCCTCCTTGGCCAGATAGAGGGCCCGGTCGGCATCCGCGAAGATTTCTTTATAGCTCCCATGCGCATCGTGCATCTCGGCGACACCGATACTGGCGGAAACCGCCAGTTCCTGTCCCTCAAAATGTACCGGTGTCTGCTCCACCAGACGGCGCATAATTTCGGCCAGTTTAAGTGAACCCTGCAAGTCGGTATTGATGAGGATCACCACAAACTCCTCACCACCAAAGCGGCCGACAAAATCCGTTTCGCGCAATTCGACCCGCAGACGAGAACCGATCTCGCGCAACACCGCATCCCCTGCAAGGTGACCATAGGTATCGTTCACCTTCTTAAACAAGTCGAGATCCACCACCGCCAGCGTAAGTGGAAATTTGTAGCGCCCGGCACGCTTGAATTCCATGTCGAGTTGTTCTTCGAGGTGACAGCGATTGGCCAGCCCAGTGAGTTTGTCGGTCTGGCTCACACGCTTTAACTCATCAGTACGCTCCGCCACCATCGTCTCAAGACGGATATTCTCCTCTCGTGCCCGGCGCAGGTTTATACGGTATATGGCGTAGGCAATGGTGACCGAAACGATAATTGCCAGCAGACTGGTAGCCAGGGATGTAAAAAAGAGTTTGCGCTCATTGGCCACATAATCACGGGCATCGATAGCGAGCAGCATCATGTGGCCGCGTTTGTGCTCAGGGTCCAGCGGTACCATCATCAGGTACTCATGCCGGCCCTCAGCCGTTTGGCGAATCGTGCCACTGCTATGGTTGGATAGCGACTGCATTTCACCATGCCGTTCGGCACGGCTGCTACTGTAGATGGCTCCCTCCTCATTACTCAGACTCACCTCCAGCACACCACCGGTTTGCGCTACCAGTGCGGCAAGAAAATCGGGCAGGTTCAGGGTTTCAAACACCTTGGTACGCGAGATGATGGAACCGGCGATGGCATTGAGCAGGTTGGTGGTGTCAAGCTGTAAACGACGCATCACCGCACTGCGTGAACTCACTGGGATATAGTCAAACTCGGTGACATCCACCGCTAGGTCGATAATCCCGAACAGTCGGCCAGCCTCTCGCACCGGGAAGCTAATCGCCATCACATTGGTCAGGTCACGCTCCTCCACGTAGAACTGTCCCATATTATAAAACTCAGCCGAGTTCCCCTCGTCCTGTAGTGCCAGTGCGATCCCTGGCCGGGTATATGGCATGCCGACCTCATCAATGAACATTGAACTGACCACCACCCCCCTGGCATCGAGATAACGAAACTCGAAGATCTCGAGCTTGAACGACATGCTACTGACCAGCGCATTTAGGCTCAGGGTCTCTTCGATGCTATTGAACTTGTTGATACTGGAGCGCACCGACTGCAGCAGATCACTGCTGTCACTCTGCAACTGCTTAAGGAACAGCTCCTTTTGTGAAACGTAGTTGTAGAAAGAAAATGCACACAGGGCAACGATTAGCAGCCCCAGCTGAAGTGAAAGATTGTGACGTTTGAGGAACTCGCTCATCGGCTACGGTTTATCGCCCGGCTGAGCAGTTTTATAGCTATCGTAGGCGGCCTCAAAATCGTCGAAGGCGCGGTTCCAGTGCGCATTATGACAGGAGAGGCACATCTGCCTGAGACTCTCCGGTTGTACTGTACCGGCAAGAAAACCACCTTTGGCATTGCCTCGAATGTATTCACTACCGGGGCCATGGCACCCCTCACACTGAACGTTAGCCAGACGCGGGGTGAGGCTGAGCGATTTAAAGCCCCCCTTAACGCCATAACCGGTAGTGTGGCAGCCCAGACACTGCTCATTCTCACCGTGACCCGACTTCAGCACCCTGGCAAAGGCCTGGTCATGCACATCATGCTTTCGTCCAACAAAAAAATCACGATGACAGAGACGACACTTAAAATTGCCGGCATAGGTGTACTTTCCGCTGACCATCGCCTCGTTAAACAGCTTCTCACCGAGGACGTTCTTCAGGGGGATAAGGGGGGGGGCTGGAATCAGCGAGCTGCGCCTCAATACGCATATCCTGAGCCGAAACCGCGAGGCCAAGGCTCAGCAGCACAACTAATAGACTCAGAGACAGCTGGCGCAAGGATCCCCCCTCTTTCGTAACCCAATCAGACCGTCAGCCATCCCTTTCACTCAGCCTGCACTTATTCTAAAACCCATAATACCGTGGTCTGCAAAGAGGAAAAACAACCTAACTCACTCAGTATTTATAATAGGACGGTTTTTGATCGCCAGGGGTGGCCGTGACATAGCTATCGTACACCTTGCGAAAATCCTTGTCTGAAAAGGCTTTGGTCCAGCGCCCGCTATGGCATGACTTGCACATGCGTTGGATACGGTCCGGATTATCCACTCCAGCCAGGAAACCACCGCCATCATTACGTCGCATATGCAGGTTACCCGGACCATGGCAGCCTTCACAATGCACGCCGGCCAGTTGTGGCGTCTTTTTTTGATCCGTAAACCCGCTAGGCACACCGTAGCCTGTCGTGTGACAAGCCAAGCACTTTGGCTCTTTGGCATAACCGGCATTAACGATTTTTTTAAAGGTATGAAAGTGCAGATCGTCTTTACGACCATTATAAAAGTCACGGTGGCAGACGCGGCACGTGCGCGGACCGATATATTGATATTTGCCTGAGGCCATCGCCTCATCGTAAAGCTTTTGACCCAGCGCTTCTCTCAACGGATTAACCACCGCAGAGCGATCTGCCAGCTCGCTGGCAATACGCGGGTCTTCGGCCCGGGCACTGAACGTAAGAACAACCAGGATAACAAGCGTGATACTACGCATCACAGAAAACATTTGACTCCCCCTTCAGTCAGCTGTGTGAATTTTTGATTTTATATTTTTACTTCTGTGAACATTGAAACATTTTACCCACAGTAATATCAAGGGCTTAGCATAAAGAGGGGGCAACTATTTATTCGCTCGGGAGAACAGCGTCTATCAGCAGTGGTGTCTGGCGAGAATCATCGCTACCACTGACATCAACATACTCTTGAAACACCGCACAAAATGCCGTAATTAACCCAATACCGTTCAATTAACAGGCTTGATGTCATCGCAAGGGACGCCTACAGGGAGGTAGGTGGTAGACAACGCAGAGATCATGTTGTCGAGTGAAACGACCGCGGCGATCTCGATTTCGAGCCTATACCAGGGAAAATCGAGATTGCTTCGCTTTCGCTCGCAACGACACTCTCTTAACTGAGCAGTACCGGGAATT
>JBFFJV010000211.1:0-5001 GCA_041555695.1 Thiohalomonadaceae bacterium
CGATTAATACCGGCAGCAGCTGCTGCACCGCCCCGACCATGCAGAGCCCGAGAAAACCAAGGGTGACAAGGTGAGTAAGCGCCAACATCGTCTGGCTCCAGCGTCCCAGCAGCAGGGCATCACCGGCAAACATCAGCACCATCGCGGCCGCGGCCAGAAACAGGGGGGCGGTAAGAAAGAAGCGCAGCGGTACCGACAGTGGTGGGGCCTGACTCAGAGAGAGGGCGGTATAGTTCACACCACTAATCCTGCCAGGGGGGCAGCGATGCGGCAGCACGGCGGGCAGCCGTTGCAGCCGCCTCATCGTCCGCACGCCAGATAAAGAGCTCGCACTCCACCACCTCGCCATGGCGGGTATCCCAGGCCAGCCCGTTTTTTTCGAGTACCGCGTAGAGGTGACAGGGTTTCATACGGTGGCGCAGACGCAGATAATCACCCCGCGACATTGACTCCAACGCATCCACCGCGTGCAACAGTGGCTCTGGAGCCTCTAGCTCACTCACATCAATCAAGCGTTCCAGGGCTAGGCCCCTCCGCTGCTGATTCGCGCCTCTAACTGTGGCATCAGCTGGTCGGCCTGAGCAGCGAGCGTCTGATCAATCATCGGATAGAGCATCTGCTCCTCCTTGGCATTGTGCTGCTGCATCATAATGAGCAGGGTCTCGGAGGCCCCCAGATAATCCTCACTGCTGTGTGCCTGCAGTGCCTGAGTCATTTGCGCGAAAAGGGCTCGCATCTGCTCATGTTCGTGACGCATCACGCTGGTTGGTCCCATGGTCATGCCACTCGCCTCCTCAAAGGCGGGGAACAGCAGCTCTTCTTCTGTTTTCAGGTGCTGCTCCATGGCATCAATAAATCCCTGGTGCGCCGCAGCAGCCTGTAGCCACTGCTCGCTATCGGCCGCCTGCTCGGCGGCAGCAAACAGCGCGTCACAGCGATGGTGGTCATCACCCATGTAGGCCGTGAATGTCATTAATCTTTACTCTTGAATAGAGGGGGGGGATTATCCCTCTCGGGATGGGGGTTCGGCCTTGATCGACATCAACCTGGTAACGGCTCAGGGTATGACTCAGGTGCCGCTGATACGGTCAAAATAACGGGCACGATAGAGCAGGCGTGGTGGCGCCTCCGGGCTGTCTCTAAAGCCATCACGGGTGTGCAGCACATTGTTGCAGAGCAGCCCCATACCGGGCTGCAAGGTGGCACGGATGATATAGGGGTTATCCTCCAGCAGTTTCTGCAGAGCCGCCAGTGCGGCCCGGGTAAGCTCATCGTCCTTCCACTCGATATTGTGCTTTCTGGCGGTATAACGCATATGCAGCGCACCGCTTTTCTGTATCGAGAAGACCGGGCCCACCGAGGCGCCACGTTCCTCCCCCTCACCGTCCTTGCCCGGGGGAATCGTCATCACATCATCCGCCATCAGGGCACGAATGTAGTCGGGATTTTGATCTCGCAGTTGCAGATAGACCATTTCGTGATCCAGCAACTGGTTCTCCCCCCCTTCTGCCGCATTCTGCACACAATGCAGCAGCATCGCCCGTATCTGCCGTTCACCGGTATTGTAATAACCGTCACTGTGCCAGTTGATGGGACGGTCGGTGTAGGGGATATAGCGGGGGTGATCTCCTTCGGGGTTAACAGTGATCGAGGTCAGACCATCGTCATCGGCCAGCAGATTACTGTCGAGATGGCTAAGCCCAAATCGCCCGGCCATCGCCACCCAGGGGGCCTTGTCCGGGTCACTCCCCTGCTGGCTGCGATAGATTGCCATATTGGTCTGTCGCAGGCGCTGCAACAGCGCCTGATACTCCGCCTCACTGAGATTAGCCGGATCGGCAATATCAACAATGAGCGCTGCGGCCGATTGCGGATAACCGGCCAGCTTGGCTGAACGCCAGGCCTGGTAGGCGGCCTCGTTTTCTAGCAGAAAGGGGGAGTCGGTTAGCATAGGATCCTCTTGCAAGGCGGGTGAGAGGGGCGGCAAAAGAGTACCGCCCCATCAGGGGTAAGACTACTGTGGTTGCGAAGGCGGTGGTGGTGCAGCGAATTGCTCCATCTGTTGCTGCTGGTACTGCCTCATCTGCTCACGCTGCTCCTTGCTCATCATTTCGTAAACCTTGTTGCGCGCCTCGGCCATCGCAGCAATGGTCTTGCGCTGCTCTGCGTGCATCGTCTCGTAGAGTTTGGTGATCGCCCTGGCGTCCCATTTGTCAGCCATGTAGAGCTTCTGCAATTGCTGCTGAACCTGCTGCATCTTCTCTATCCGCTGCTGATGCCCTTTACGCTCCTGCTCCATCATCACCTGAATGCGCTTACGCTGCTCTTCACTGAACTCAACCCCGGCGAAGGGACGAGGTGCCGGTGCCCTCATGCCCGGGCCCATACCCTGACGTGAAGCGCCCGGCCCCATCATACCGCCACCCGGCCCCATCATCGCCGGGCCGCGTGGCGCGGCCTGCTCTTCGGCCTGTGCCGACAGCGGTAACGCTGCTGCCAGCAATACAGTTGCACAGACTTTTACAAAACTCATCTATTAGCTCCTTAAACCACAAAGATGGATGCGACTAACCCTGCAGGGCGTCGCGCACCCGCTCCAGCTTGCCTCGTACCTCGCCACCAAGGCTCTTCAGCTCATCACGACCGACCAGGCCCAGCACAGCAGCGGGATCCATAAAGCCGACAACAATACTCCCCTCCTCATCCTCACGAACCACCACGTTACAGGGCAGCAGCAGGCCGATGTCGGGCTCGGCATCGATGGCCTGATTGGCCAGCTTGGGATTACAGGCACCAAGGATTTTATAGGGGCGCTTATCCAGATCCAGCTTGGCCTTGAGGGTGGCCTTCACATCGATCTCGGTCAATACACCGAAGCCCTCGCCCTTAAGTTCTTCGATAACCCTGCCGACAACCTCATCGAAGTCACCGGATAATTTGACTGAAAAACCGTACATAACTGCTCCTGCTATCATTTGCTGTGGGGGGGTGGCCGCTCAACAGGCCAAAACATGATTCTGGATATTAACCGTAAACTTGCTGCGATTGAATCCTTGAATATTACATTTCCAGTACCAATAATGGTGGGATAATACCTCCTTTAAGGATAGCCTGATATGTCTTCAATCATACAAACCGTCGATGAGCGCACGCGCCTGGCAGGCGCCAACCGCCTTGAGATCCTGCTGTTTAGCCTGGGCAAGGACAGAAATACCGGTAAAGAAGAGGTATTCGGCCTTAACGTCTTCAAGATCCGTGAGGTGATCACCACCCCGGAGGTGACCCACGCCCCCAACATGCCGCCAGGTGTCGAAGGGATGGTCGCCCTGCGCGGCAACATGATCCCGGTGATCAACCTGGCCACCTTTAGCGGCGTGCAAACCGATGACCCGCTGAATATCCTCATCGTCACCGAGTACAACAAGAGTACTCACGGCTTTATGGTCTCTTCAGTAGAGCAGATCATGCGCATGGAGTGGAACGACATCAAGGTGCCGCCGCAGATGATGGCACATCAGCATGGCGGGCTGGTTACCGCCGTCAGTGAACTTGAAGACGGCCGCATCGCCATGATCATCGATGTTGAAAAGGTACTGGCAGACACGGAAGGCGTAGGCGAGGATCCCAGCCAGTTCGACGGTATTGATCAGCTGGAGAAACAGGCAACCATCCTCTTCGCCGACGACTCGGTGGTAGCGCGTAAGCAAATTGCCGCCACTCTGGACAAACTGGGGGTACGCCACATTAGTGCTAAAAATGGCGAAGAGGCATGGGATAAACTGACCGAACTGGCAGCCCGAGCCGAGGCCAGTCACATCCCGGTCTATGAGATGGTCAACCTCATCCTCACTGATGTAGAGATGCCGGGAATGGATGGCTATGTATTAACCCGCAAGATTAAGGATGATAAGCGCTTCCAGGGTATCCCCGTGGTCATGCACTCATCACTCTCGGCTGATGCCAACGTTGCCATCGGTAAGAACGTCGGGGCGGATATCTATGTACCCAAATTTGATCCGCAGGAACTCTCCAAGGCGATTCGTGAGGCCCTCGGAGAACGGCCCTGACTCGCCACCATGCACTCTACGGAATCACATAAAGGGGCGTTTACGCCCCTTTCTTTTTTTAACTCACAGGCCAACTGAATCGTCGACGGCAAAGAGCCCTCCATGGATACACAACAGGACATGACAAACACCTGTCCCCTCGGTGCAGCCAGCTGCAGAATCATTGATGAGAACCGGGGGTTGCGCGATAAAACTCAGCGACTGCAGAACGACTTACGCACCGACACACTGACCGGTCTGTTCAACTACCGTCACTTCAGTGAAGCACTGGAAGCTGAAATGGAGCGCACCCAGCGCAGCCGTATCCCCACCGCCCTACTGCTTCTGGATATCGATTTTTTCAAAAAGGTCAATGACACCTGGGGACATGAGGTGGGAAACCAGGCACTGCAGCACCTTGCTGCCCTGCTCAAACACCAGATCCGTCGCATTGACATCGCCTGCCGTTACGGTGGCGAAGAGTTCACCGTGATCCTGCCCAGTACCCCGCTCAACCTGGCGATGGAGGTGGCTGAACGCCTGCGTCGGGCCATCGAGGCGACACCACTGCAATTCGAGCAGGGAGAGCTGCCGTTAACCGTGAGCATCGGCGTAGAGAGCTATCGTGCCGAGATGCAGCTCAGCAGGGATGAATTCGTCCATCTCACCGATGGCTACCTCTATCAGGCCAAACAGAATGGGCGTAACCGCATCTGTGGCCCCGCACCGAAAACGGCAACCGAGGTGACGGCAGACGAAAAGGCCGCCCTTGTCTCCTGACGAGGGTGCGTTACAACTCCATCTTATCGACGATGCGTTCGGCCAGTGCCGCAATGGTACGTGACGGGTTAAGGCCCAGGGCCTGCGGCAAAATGGCACCGTCGACCACATAGAGACCGGGATATCCAAATACTTCACCCTGGTGATTCACCACACCGCTCGCGGCAGAGTCCCC
>JBFFJV010000212.1:0-4987 GCA_041555695.1 Thiohalomonadaceae bacterium
AGGATAGCGCAGTTGTGCGTTGATAATCTCCTGTAACCCTGTCACATCCCGTGCCAGCAACCAGCCGGAGGTGGAGGTGGCGACACTCTGCGCCAGGGCCCTGGCCTGCGCCACCTGCTGTGTCAGCAGCATATCCTGCTGACGCACCGTAAGGTCCCAGACAAACAGCGACATCATTACCGCGTGTACCAACGCCACACCCGTGATCAATTGTCGCCGTACGCTGCCGTTAAATAATCGAAAAATCTCTGCCACTATTTTTTCAACTCCAGCAACTCCACTGGCCGAACCACTCTCTCAAATTCAGCAATAAACGCCTCTACCGGCTGATAGCTGGCATTGTCGGCAGGATGGAAACGAGCCGTCTCCATATTGGTGAGAATTGTGCGCCCCGCCTTACTCTCAGCAAGCCTGATAAGCCGCAGCCTTACCGCTTCACTGATCTCCACAGGAACATCATCACGCACCATCACAGAATTATTCAGCAAAGAGGGCGTCTCCCACAGCAGCTTTAATTGCGCCGCTTTGCGGGGATAATCCTTCTGGAACTGTCGCCACGGCGGCGGCCATGTCGCCCCCACTGCCGACTGTTTGAGAAAGACATTCATAATCGATGACTCCTGTGAGCCGACATAGTGATTTTCGATGTCACGATTCACGTCAAGACCATGTGTATATAGATAGTATTGCGGCATAATGCTGGCAGCCAGCGCGGTGGGCGAAGGGTAGGAGACCGCCTTTCCCTTAAGGTCAGATATTTGCGTGATGGGACTATCCTTACGAACAATGAATACGCCCTTAAAGTCCGTCGCATCCCCGGCCATGGCAATCACACGATAGCCAAGCTTCATCGCCTCCAGAGTCTGCCAGGGGTTGGGCAGGAGAAACTCCGGCGCACGTGCACGAAACTTCATCTCATAGCGCTGGTAATCACGTGAGGCCTCGAGCTCAAAGTGCGCCCCCTCGATATTCTGATTTAGATCATCAATCAGTGGTTGATAGGTAAGGGCCAGTTTTTCCGGATTGTGCAGCGGATGAATGGCCAGCCGGTAAAGCTTTATTTCCCCCCCGTTGGCACTGGCTGAGTACTGCGGACCCACGGTGGGCGGAGCTGGACTATCGCAGCCGAATAGCATCGACAACCATCCAAGCAGAATAATCCAGCGCCACCCTGTGATCCTGTATCCCATATTTTTATCCGTGCAGTCATTCTCGGAATGTTAATGTTATTATTCGGCATTATGCGATCACGCCATGATCAGGTAAACCAATCTCGGCAGCTGGCACCCGTGTTACCTGAACAGCTATATAGATGTATGGTGCGCTGGTGCGACACTGGGCATCGGCCTTAATCACACCGTTCTCCACGGCAATTCCCACTGTATCGAGGTTTAGCCCATCACGAGCAGGGCGCTTCGCTTGCCCGTGGCCATCAACACATAGTCACAATGGTGGCATCGAAGCCAAGGTCACGAACGCGATCCGCCGCCGCACGCCATGCCCTGGAGGGAATACAGCCGCGCCACAGGCATTCACCATCGTGGAAAGGCGCATCATTCACCAGCGCGATCCGCAGACCATGTCCGGCCAGGTCGCGGGCACAATCCTCACCACCCGGACCGCCGCCAATCACCACTACATCGTAATCCCATGTCCCCTCTGGAACCTGCTGGACTGTTTGTTCTTCTCTAGCCATCCGGCTTTCCGGCCTCTCGCATCACTGGTTTATTTGGGCTGCACCGCAAGTTCGAAGTGTTAATAGCGGCAATACAGCAAGGGACACACCATACCTGTCTTGCTCGCCTTTTGAAGACTACTGAGCAGCCGCAAGTATGCCCTCTACCTGCGCCTGCTAGCGGGAAGTAGTTATTGCCGAAGCTGGACGGAGCCACTACTATTTGCGTTTCCCTCAAACATCAGGGGGGGTATTGTCTTCCACGAACCAGGCAGAAATAAAAACAGACATGGAAAGTAACGCAATCGTCAGGCAATGGCTAAATGATCTTGCCTATAGCGCAGCGACCTGGGATCTCGATGCCCACATGGCACTGGTCTCGGAAAAGGTTGTGGTATTGGGCATTCCCGGTGTCGGGAGTATCGATTATCAGGGCTGGTTGAAGCGCCGTCGTAACGAATTCACAAAGAAGCTGCTACACAGCCTTATTCACCGCGAACCCACTGTCTTGAGTGAACGCCCGCAGTTCATCACCTTTCGCGTGCATGAGCAGATGAAGGATCACGCCAAGCAATGTATTGAGGTGGAGAAAGAGGTCACCCTGCACCACGAAGCCGATGGCAAATGGCGTGTGGTACGCGAACAGATCCTGAACATTAATACCAGGGGATAGTGCAACATCGCCTGATGGCTATGGCGAAACGGATTCCTCCACCACGCCCCCGCTGTCGTCCGGTCGCGGCCAGGCCACCAGAATGGCGCTCACCAGCGTGGCCAGCGGTATGGCGAAGAATACCCCCCAGAACCCCCACAGCCCACCAAACACCAGAATCGCCACAATGATCGCCACCGGGTGCAGGTTGACCACCTCAGAGAACAGCAGTGGCACCAGCACGTTGCCGTCCAGGCCCTGAATAATACCGTAGGCCACCATTAGCCAGGCAAAATCAGCCCCCCAGCCCCATTGGAAGTAGGCCACCAGCGCCACCGGAATCGTCACCACCGCGGCACCGATGTAAGGCACCACCACCGACAGCCCCACCAGCACGGAGAGCAGCATGGCGTACTTCAAACCCAGCAGGCTAAAGACCACAAAGCTGGTCACACCTACGATCAGGATCTCCCAGAATTTACCGCGCACATAATTACCCAGCTGCAAGTCCACCTCACGCCAGACCTCGGTGGAGAGAGCACGCTCATGAGGCAGAAAACCGGTGAACCAGCGAATGATGAGGGTCTTGTCCTTAAGGAAAAAGAAAACCAGTAGTGGTACCAGAATGAGATAAACCAGCACCGTGATAACACCGGGAATAGAGGAGAGCGAAACCGAGAGAATACGCTGCCCCTGCAGGGTGATCTCCTGTTGAATCAGCGCCATCACATCTTTGATCTGTGCCTCACTGATCACCGGATAGTGCTGCGGTAATTGCAGCAGGGCCGCCTGTCCCTGACTCAGGTAGTTGGGCAGCTCGCGGATAAGGTCCAGCGCCTGCCCCCACAACAACGGCACCACGCCAAACAGCAGGAACAGGATAAAGGCCATAAAGACGAGAAATACCAGAATCACTACCCGGGTACGTGGCGCCCCCCGCTTATGCAACGCGTGGACAATGCCCTCAAGCAGATAGGCGATAACAATGCTGGCGAGCACCGGGGCGAGCATCTGCCCCATTAACAGCACCACCGAGAAGCCAATCACCAGCAACACCGCCAGCAGCACGGCCTGAGGATCGGAGAAGTTGCGCTGGAACCACTCTTTAATCAGATTCATAGGTCCCGTTCCACTGAAAATCAGCTGTCGTCGTTGCCCTTATGCTTCTCATAATAGCGCAAGAACATCGCCTCCAGCTCATCGATCACCTCCGGGGCGGGACGCCCCTGCATCATATGCTCTCCCATCAGTCCGGAGGCCTCGTGAAGCATCTTGGAGTGGTCAAGCATCGGGTAAGTTTCACGCAGGCGCTTCATTGAGGCCACCACCGTCTCTTCCTCAGGGCGTGGTATCTCAAGTGGCTCCTGCGGCTGCGCTGACTCAGGAGGCCCGGCACGCTCGGCGAGAAACTCGGCGAAATCTATCAGGCTCTTACGCTCGGCCTCGGGCAGGCGATGAAACAGCTCAACTAGCCGCTTCTCGGGCCTGGCCTTGGTTTGTGGTACCGGGAACACAGGCAACTCCTACTGGTGGTCTTTACAGTAGTTCTTGGCAAAATCGAGCAGTTTCTCCATCGCACGCAGGCGGAACTTCTGCTTCTGATGGACAAAGGAGAAGGGACGCTCGATTGGCATCTCCAGATTCACCGCCACCAGGGAGCCCAGTTTCAGCTCCTTATCGATAGTGGCACGCGACAGAATGGAGATCCCCATACCGGCTTCCACCGCGCCTTTTACCGCCTCGGGGCTACCCAGCTCCATTACGATATCCAGGCTGGCGGGATTACCACCGGCTGCATTCATCGCCTCCAGCATGACCTCACGGGTACCCGAGCCCTCCTCACGGCAGATATAAGGGTGGTTGCTCAGCTCGGTGATCGGCACACTTTCCATCGTCGCCAGCTGATGGCTAGGCGGCACCACCAGTACCATCTGATCCATACGGCAGGTTTCGACCACCAGGTTTTTATTGCTCACCGGTGCCTCGACCACACCCAGATCAATGGTGTTGTTCTCTACCATCGAGACGATGCCGTCGGTATTGGCCACCTGCAGCCGGATGGAGACCTCGGGGTACTTCGCCTTAAAGTCACCCAGCAGCGCCGGTAGCATGTACTCGGCAATGGTGGTACTGGCCCCCAGCATCAGCACGCCACTCACCTCGCCGGTCAGGTCGCGTACCGCATTTTCCATCTCTGCGTAGAGCGAAAAGATGCGATCGGCGTACTCATACACCCGCTGTCCCGCCTCAGTGAGGCTGATGCGGTTGTGGGTACGATCAAACAATCGGGTATTGAAGTATTCTTCGAGCTGGCGCACCTGGAAGGTGACCGCCGGCTGCGTCATATGCAGTGACTCCGCCGCCTTGGTAAAACTCAGCTGGCGTGCCACGGTGTGGAATACCTGTAGTCGTCTATCAGCCATGACTACACTCTCTCCTTGGGGTTCTATATGTTCTATTTATGACGGGCAAGCATACTTTATAATGAGGTATAACGACAACCGCTGAAGGGAGATTGATCGACTAATGAGTGTCGTAAAGCGTCCCCTCAGGCAAAGAGAGCTGCATTTCGACCACACGCCCGCCAAACAGCACCAGCGAACCATTGTTTCGCACCGTCCCATCGTTACCGAATTCAAAGCTGTACTCCCGGCGCAGAC
>JBFFJV010000213.1:0-4980 GCA_041555695.1 Thiohalomonadaceae bacterium
AGCACTGGCAGCAGGCCTTTAAGGAAGTCACCAAATAGCGTTACCGCCGCGGCCTTCTTGCCGCCAAAGCGCAGCACGTTGGTCGCCCCCGGATTCTTCGAGCCCTGGGTGCGCGGGTCGGGCAGCCCCATCAGCTTGCAGGTGATAATAGCGGTGGAGAGCGAGCCGAGCAGGTAGGCGAAAACGATCAGGGCGATCTGTAGCGTAGTCATGGTCTGGAATTCTATTTATTTATGGTGGCGGGGATTATACGGGGTTCTCTTCGCTTGTTCACCGCCCGTGATGCTTGGAGCCGATCTGGTGAGCCGGTATAGTGGCCCCATATTTATTGGAGCATCTATGGACATCATTTATCTCAAAGAGCTGAACATCGACACCGTGATCGGTATTTACGACTGGGAGCGGAAGATCAAGCAGACCGTCTGCTTCGATATCGAGATGGCCACCGACATCCGCAAGGCCGCCGCCTCCGATGCCATCGACGACACCCTCGACTACAAGTCGGTCGCCAAGCGGCTGATCCAGTTCGTCGGCGAGAGCCGCTTTCAGCTGGTCGAAACCCTGGCCGAGAAGGTGGCCGAGATCGTCGTTACTGAATTCAGGGTGCCGTGGGTCAAGGTTACCCTTAATAAAAAGGGTGCGGTGCGCCACGCCTCCGGTGTTGGCATTATCATCGAGCGCACCGCCGGCGACTTCGAGGCGAAGTGATGGCAAGGGTCTATCTGAGCATCGGCAGCAATATCGACCGTGAGGTGAATATTCGCGGCGGTGTCGCCGACCTGAAAAAAACCTTCGGCGAGGTGACCCTGTCACGCGTCTATGAGAGCGAATCGGTCGGCTTCGAGGGCGACAATTTCTACAACCTGGTCGCCGCCATCGATACCGCGATGACGCCGGTTGAGGTCTCCAACACCCTGCATGAGATCGAGGCCGAACATGGCCGCACCCGGGAGGGGCCACGCTTCTCCTCGCGAACCCTCGATATCGACCTACTCATCTATGATGAGCTCATCACCAGCGACAACGGCCTGCAACTGCCGCGTGATGAGATCACCAAAAACGCCTTCGTGCTGTGGCCGCTGGCGGAGATCGCGCCAGAGGAAAAACACCCGGTGATCAAACAGACATATGATGAGATGTGGCAGCAGTTCGACAAGCAGAAGCAGTCGCTATGGCCGGTGGCCTTTCAGTGGGAGAAATAATCCGCCCCGTCGAGCTGGAGAAAGATGGTGCCGCCCTGCTGCAACTGCTCGACCACTACGCCCGTGACCCGATGGGTGGCGGCACACCACTCCCCGAACAGGTAAAACAGGATCTCATCCCGCAATTAAAAAAACGCAGCGACTACCTCGGCGTGCTCGCCTTTGTCGACGATAACCCCGCAGGCCTGATCAACGCCTTCGAAGGCTTTTCCACCTTCACCGCCCGCCCGTTGCTTAATATTCACGATGTGATCGTCGCCAGTGAGTTTCGCGGTAAGGGTCTGGCGCAACGGATGATGAGTAAACTGGAAGAACTCGCCCGCGAACGCGGTTGCTGCAAGCTTACCCTCGAAGTCTTAAGCAATAATACCGTGGCACAGAATGCCTATCGTAAGTTTGGTTTTGGGGCCTACGAATTAGACCCCGAGGCGGGGCAGGCGCTGTTTTGGCAGAAGTCGATTTGAGTTAGAGTAGCTGAAAAAGTGACAAGGATGGTGGCGAGTGTGGATAATACGTCTGTTAAAGAATGACCTGGAGTGGTAATCAGGGCGTCGGTAGCGTTTTATTCTGCCCCTAAATATTGAAGCATCCAGTCTTGCTATTTGTTAGCACGCAGGGTGATAGATGGATTCATCCAGCCTAAGTAATCAGACTGGAAACGGGAAAAAAGAGGAGCCCATACAATGAGAATACAACGGAGCCATATCTCGTGTTTTCCCTGCAATAGGCAAGACCCTGTTACCCCTGCTGGAAGGGGGGATGAGAATGGGATGTCTAGGATTTCAAGAAGCCCCACCCGTTCTTGATAGAGTGAACAAGCGCCTAAAAATCTTATGGTTGAGTGTCTGTTATATGTTGATAGCAGAGGCGTATGCGGGTGACCTGCCGCTTTCAGACGAACCGCATAATACGGCTCCCTTTGTGAATGGCGTTGATGACTTCAGTGCGCATGAGATAGCCCTTAATCTGCCATACGCATTGGGTGGGGTTCTGGATGTTACCTACCAATATTGGATTAACCCTAATCTTGGAATTCGATTGCGTGGACTGAAGGGGTATGGGTTGATTGGGAGTGCTGATTCCAGATATTTGAAAAATTACGCTTATGGTGTTGTTCTGTCGAAAAGTATATTCAAAACCAAGGCGATCTATCTCTTTGCTGAGCGCCTGCATTCTGAAGTTGAATACACTTTTGAGGATGCAGTCAGGCAAAGCGAAGAGTACCGTGATGATGGCGAGTCGATGGGCTTGGGTTATGGCTGGGGTAGTGATGAGATTAGGTGGTCGATAGAATATGCTACGAACAATTTTGACACTATCAATACGACGCTGTCGTCCGGGGGGAGCAATGAGATTTTTGCTCGTAAATATCTAGCGATAAAGGCGCGCTATATCTGGTGAGTTGATACAAACGTGAACGTGTGTGCCCTTTGGGTATAGAAAGCCCCATAGACACCACCTATCCATTACTATGGACGGAGCAAAATCAGCGTCGGAAACTGTTTCCCCTAATCTAGGCTGGAGAATTCAATCCAAGTTCCGCAATAGCTCAGGGGATTGCGCCGAATGCTACTCCTTATAACCAAGCACAACATCTCCCCCATCACCCAGCTCTATCGGGTAGACACCCTCTTCCTGGTCGCTATGCTCTGCGCTAGTTTGGCATATCTCAATATTTGAGTTTGATGGTGTACTGCCTTTCTCTTGTCACACCATACAGTACTGCACGCTTATTCTGCCGACAACCATTGCCGGAGTGTAGCATCGAGCTGTTTGATATTAATCGGTTTGCTGATATGTGCGTTCATTCCAGCATCCAGGCACTGCTGGATATCAGACTCCATGACATTTGCCGTGAGGGCAATAATCGGCATCTCGTGATTAGGCGAGATGGTTGAAGGATCTATTGCCGTGGTTTGTCCTCGAATTAGACGCGTAGCCTCCAGGCCGTCGCACTCCGGCATCTGCAGGTCCATCAATACCGCGTCATAGTGATTGCTGGCGATCCTGGCGATCGCCTCATTGCCGTTTTCGACAATGTCGACATGGTTATATCCAAGCTTGGCCAACATCGCACGGGCGATCTTCTGGTTTATCTTGTTGTCCTCTGCGAGCAGGATTTGATAGCTACGCGATGAGTTACCCTCTTCGCTGTCAACAGCCTTTGTCGCGACAGGTTTCGCAGCAGCTTCTACCCCCATCGGCTGGTATGGGATCTCGAACCAGAAGCAGGAACCTTTCCTCTCTTCGCTTTCGACACCGATCTCACCTCCCATGAGTCCTACGAGTTCCTTGCTGATGGCCAGGCCCAGTCCGGTACCGCCATATCTCCTGGTGGTTGATGCCTCGACCTGCTGAAACTTGTTAAACAGTAGGGCCTGCTTATCACGCGCTATTCCGATACCGCTATCACTGACCTCAATACGCAGGTGATTCGGCTCGCCTGTGAGGTACAGCTTGAGTCCCACCTCACCCTGCGCGGTGAATTTAATGGCATTATTCAGCAGGTTGAGCAGCACCTGCTGCAGCCGTAACGGATCACCCTTGATATGTTGTGAGAGTGCCTTGGACTTATCTATCGACAGCACAAGATTCTTGCTGCGTGTCAGGTTCTCAAGCAATTGATAGAGGTGGTCCAGCATTTCATCCAGATCGAACGTACGCTGTTCAAGCTCTAGCTTACCGGCCTCGATCTTGGAGAAGTCGAGCAGGTCATTGAGGAGTCTAAGCAGGGATTTGCCACTTTGCTCAATGATGTCAACCAGCCTGCCCTGTTCCGGGTCCAGTTGACTCATCCCTAGCAGGTTACTGGCGCCCAGCACCCCGTTCATCGGGGTGCGTAACTCATGACTCATATTGGCCAGGAATTCGGACTTGGCGAGATTGGACTGTTCCGCCTCCTGGCGCAGTCTTTCAAGCTCACGCTCCCGTGCCTGACCGCGAAGGCGTAGCACGATATTGTCGGTAATGGTGTGGTGGGTTTTTTTTGCGTTGCTAAGGGTAAACAACATATAGGCGATGATCATGATGCCCATGGATACCTGCATTTGATTCCATTCCATAATGAGCAGGCAGGAAATGGGTGTCAGCATCAGCACAATATAGCTGCGTACCACACTGTACAGGGCCGATAACGACGACAGGGCACCGGCGGATATCCCCGCCAGGACAAAGGCGATAAAGAACTGATAGTTTGTGTGTGCTGCGGGAAAGACCAGAAAGGGGACCACTCCCCACAGTGTCGCGGTGGTGAGCGCAGCATGGGTGAAGTGCCACACACGCCTGTTTAGCTCTTTTCCCTCTACCGTATCAAGGTCGTGTTCTAATCGGGGAAAGATTATGACGCGAAACAGCGTTACCCCTACGAGCAATAAATACCAGGTAATCAGGTAGGCTTCAGGTGCGATACCCCACAGCACAGCGAGTGTGATGGTCGCGATGAGCAGTGAGGCGAAGATGCTTTTTCGGGCAACGCTAAGGATCAGTTGAAACTGTTCTCGCTTGATATCGTGCATGTTCAGCGCGGGTGACAGTACAGCGGAGTGTGACAGGCTCAATAATGTACCCCATAATCAACGATGCAAGTTTTCATTGTAGTTGTCACTTTGTTTCCTGTCTGTAGGCTATACACTGACAAATCCTGTTGCCTGAACTCAATTTCAAAATAAAGGGGACGGAGGGATTAAAAAATGAACAACTGGTTAATAAATAATGCCTTCGTCATCTTTTTTCAATAAACAACAACCGGGGTCAGAACACAGTTCTCTCTAATATAGCC
>JBFFJV010000214.1:0-4926 GCA_041555695.1 Thiohalomonadaceae bacterium
GCACAACCGGGTACGCATGCTGGTCGCCTCCTACCTCACCAAGAATCTCGGCCTGCCGTGGCAGGCGGGGGCGCGCTGGTTCTGGGAGACGCTGGTCGATGCCGACCTTGCCAATAACGCCATGGGCTGGCAGTGGGTGGCCGGCTGCGGCGTCGACGCCTCCCCCTATTTTCGCATCTTCAATCCGCGCACCCAGGCCGAACGTTTTGACCCGCGGGGGCGCTACGCCGGCCAGTGGCTCAAGGAGGAAACCGCCGCCGAGCCACTGGTCGATTTAAAGCGCAGCCGCGAACGGGCACTGGAACATTACAACCGACAGATCCGACAGAACCGACAGAGGAGAACCACATGAAAGCACTACTACTGGTTGCCCAGGGCAGCCGCCGGGCGAAACTGCAGGTGAGTTTTGTCAGCCTGTTCCGGGGTGACTAGTGGGTGCTGGCTCGCGACACACAGCTAAATGAGGCGCAGTGGCAGGCGAACAGTCGTACACTGAAGTCACAGGGATATAAACCGCAACAGTCTGAACGGCAGATTTCATTAATAAATTGAATCAACATTGCTGCATTCAGCTAATTGAAAATAATAATATTGCTGTGTGCATGATTTCTTCAGCTTGCGTGATATCACCATCTAGATTCCGGTCACCTTTCCATTCCGCTTAAGATCAATCTCATACGCCGCGGGCTGGCGTGGCAATCCCGGCATGGTGACGATGTCGCCGGTGAGTGCCAACAGGTAACCGGCCCCGGCGGCGATGCGGATCTGTTCCACCGGCAGGGTGAAGCCGTCGGGATGGCCGGGACGTTTGGGGTCATCCGAGAGTGAGAGGTGGGTCTTGGCGATGCAGATCGGCAGCTTGTCATAGCCGTGTGCGGTGACCTGCTCCAGATCTCTTCTGGCGTTACGACTCAGTTCAATGTCAGCAGCCCCATAGATGGTTCTGGCGACGGCGCAGATCTTCTCCTCGGGTGACTGCTCCAGATCGTAGAGGTAGTGAACCGGGGGCTGCGCCCTGCCGGCCATTTCGACGACAGCGTTTGCCAGTGCTTCGGCACCTCTTCCTCCGTCATTAAAGGCGCTGCTGCGGGCATAGTGCAGTCCCCGCGCCTGGCAGCCATGTTCAATCGTGATAAGTTCCTCCTCACCATCATCGGCGAACACATTAATCGCGATCACCGGCTCAAATCCGAAGCTGCGTACGCTGGCCACGTGATGATCGAGGTGGTCAAGGCCGCGCACGATGTCCTCAAGCGGTCCGTTGCGCTCCTGTCTGCCGCAGCCGTGAATGCGTAGTGCGCGCACGGTGACGACCAGCACTACTGCGTGGGGCCAGAGTCCGGAGCTGCGGCATTTGATGTCGAAGAACTTCTCCGCCCCCAGGTCGAAGCCGAAGCCCGCCTCGGTGACCACGTAGTCGGCCAGGGTGGCGGCGGTGCGGGTCGCCACTACCGAGTTGCAGCCGTGAGCAATGTTTCCAAAGGGGCCGCCGTGTACCAGTGCGGGTACCCCCTCGGTTGATTGCACCAGGTTTGGCAGCAGTGCATCGTGCAGTAGTGCCGCCATCGAACCGGTGGCGTTTAGTTTGCCGGCAGTGACTGTGGCACCGTCACGATCGAAGCCAACCAGAATCTTATCAAGCCGAGCCTTGAGGTCATCGATGCCCTCACACAGGGAGAGGATCGCCATTACCTCCGAGGCGGCGGTGATATCAAAACCGGTCTCGCGCGGTACGCCGTTGGCGCGACCTCCCAGACCGATCACGCACTGGCGTAGCGCACGGTCGTTTACATCGAGTACCCGACGCCAGAAGATCTGCCGATGCTCCAGGTCGAGGCTGCTGTGGTGGTGGATGGCATTGTCGATCATCGCCGCGAGCAGGTTGTGCGCCGCCCCCACGGCGTGGATGTCACCGGTAAAGTGCATGTTGATGCGGGTAGAGGGTTCGAGCTGACATTGACCGCCGCCGGTACCACCGCCCTTGATGCCGAAGATGGGGCCAAGGGATGGCTCGCGCAGCGCCAACGCCACATTGTGGCCGAGTCGTTTCATCCCCTGTGCCAGACCGATGGAGACGGTGGTCTTTCCCTCCCCGGCGCGGGTCGGGTTGATAGCTGAGACCAGAATGATTCTGCCGTTGGCTTCAGCACCGGGAGGGGGCACGACATCGGCGCGCAGCTTGGCCATCTGCTCACCGTAGGCATAGAGTGCATCGGGCGCCAGGCCGAGGCTGGCAGCGGTGTCAAAGATGTTGGCCATGGATGACTCCCTTGTTCGATGATTAATCCGTTCAGCTTACCCTGCATCCGTCCTGAAGATACAGATTCAAGATTAGCTTATCTCCGCGGAAGGCTGGTTGCTGAATAGGTGAATGGCGACGGCCTGCGACAGGGTAGGGCGATATTGACCTGGTATTACCCGGCGGATGCGTTGTGGCGGATATCCCACTCTGCCAGCGCCGCATCAAGATCCCCCTGCGCCCCGATGCGTTGCCAGAAGGTGCGAAAATCCTGTTTCGCCGTCTCCAGCCGGAATGCCATTTGCTGTGATTTGTCGCGCAGAAAGTATTCGATATTCGCCTCGACGGTGTCGAGGTAGTCGAGCGCGATCTCATCGGACGCAGGTTCCCCCTGTAGCTCCAGTAGGATCCCCTGGCGATAGGCCTGCATAATGCCGAACTCGCTACGTCGAGCGAAGCTCTCGGCGGCGCGGTCGCGGTCGCGGCTGAGATGAACGTAGAAGGCGTTGTCACCGTATTTTATGTCCAGCCTGCCGAGAAACCAGCTGAGGCGGTTGTCCGCCTCGATGTGATGGTCCGGGTAATTGAGGCGTTCATCACCCAGCAGACCGCTGCGCGATTCGTGCAGGGCGGTGAAGTTGGTGATGTGCTGGCAGGCGCGGATGAAGGTGGTGGAGCCACAGCGACCGGTATTGAGGATAAAGATATTCACTGCAGCTGCGACTCCCACGCCTGGCGGTCATCACGATAGCTGAGGATGGCGTTAATGATATCGCGCTGGCGTTGTGCCCGGTGCGCCGCGCTATGAATCAGTTGGTAGCCTGTGGCCTCATCGCCGAAGTTATATTCCATGTTGGCGATAAAGCGCTCCATCTCTTTGCGGGGCTGGGTCAGTGCGGGGGTGTGATGCCACCACTGCTGAGACGAGAAGTACAGCGTCTTCAGGGCGCGTAGTTTTTCAACAATCTGCCGATGTTTAACGGTGTAGTTGTGCAGCATTTGCTCCTCAACCTGCTGCACCGTGGTGGTGACGGTTTCGCTGCTGAGTGCGTGCAACGGGTAGCCCGCTGCGGTGAGCTGCTCCATCGAGAACAGCATGACGTCGCCGAAGAACTGTCGCTCGTACTCGCCGGAGAGGTCGACGGCGTGCTGTTCGCGGTTGATACCGGGGCGAAACTCCGACTGACCGATCTCGTCGACGGTGCGCTTGTGCAGCATCGGCAGGTTAGCAGAGACAAACTGCCCGCCGATTTCTGATTTAATGATGCGACCGAGCACCGGTCCGGCCATGCGCAGTTTGAGCGTGGCGAATGGGATGAAGTAGCGTAGCGCATCGGCACGGAAGATGTAGTTACCGGTGTAGATGGTGCGTGCTGGAGTAATGCTGTCGTTAAGCGGCTGGTGTTCGTAGTAACTCTTGCGTGTCGGATGTTCGCCGTCGAAAAAGCGGTTAAGTTTTTGTGCAAAGTCGCTAAAACAGGCGGTGTGATCGTGCGACCCGCTGAGGGTGCACTGGTAGCTAAAGGCGTGCTGCTTCTGCTTAAAGCCGAACAGGTCTGCCATATCGTGGTAGGCGGCGTCGTCACTGTTTTGTTGCGGCGTGCCGTGAAAGCAGCAGCTGGCCTCTGCCGTGAGCCCGGCAAGCTCGGCGGTAAAGGCGCTGACATCATCAAGAAAATTGGCTGCCATAACTGAAGGGGAGACTGGCGGGTCACCGACCACCTTGCCGGTGAGAATGGTGGTGTCACCTTTGGCGAAGATGCGATCCAGATGATAGAGATAGTTGATGGCATAGATATTACGCTCACCTCTGTCGCTCTGTACCTTGACCTGAAACTCCTGATCACTGTCGATAAAGTAAATAAGGGTGTTTTCTTTTTTTGCCACCATCTCGCGTAACTTCAGATAGGCAATATTGCGCATGATGGAGGCGCCTTTGTGAGAGAAGGCATCGCGCGGAATATCACCGATGATCGGCGTCAACTGCTGGCGGGTCTGAGTGTCGAGTTTATCCAGTTGTGCCAACTGCTCGGCCTGACCGAAGTAGTGGCTGGTGAGGCCGCGCTGATCATAATCAGCGGTGATCTCCCGGTGGCGGTCGATATTGTCCTGCTCGCGGCTATCATCGGCAATCAGCACTTCGACCCGCTGATAGCGCCCCTCAAGTTTACCGCCGTAACCAAAGGTGTCGCACAGCTGCAAGGTACTGCCGAGGCAAGCCTGCAGGTGCTGCGGGCGATCGGCAACGGGGATCACGATGATGAAGTGGTGGTGTGGTTCCTCGTCGAGCTGTTCGAGCTCACGGAAGAGTTGCTGGTAGTGCCCGAGTAAATGGTTGCTGTGCGGTGATTGCCAAAGCTGTGCCTCAAGCAGGGGGAGTGCCGCGTTATAGATCGCCAGAAGCTCCTGTCTATCATTGTTACTGTTCTGCAGGCGTGTCTGCAGGACGGTGGCGGCATCACCCAATAGTGGTAAGAGTGTGGCAAGAAACGGCCGAGTCATTACCAGCTTACCAAAGCTGCCGTAGGAGCGATGTGTTCATCGCGAACGGTGGCGGCGGATTCGGTATTCGCGACAACGTCGCTCCTGAGTAGGGCGGTGTGGCTAATCATCGTCTTGAGGAGTAGTTGGGGAATTTGTCCTTGTCGATCACCATCTCAATGAGGTTGATTGCACCGCGCAGGTCA
>JBFFJV010000215.1:0-4908 GCA_041555695.1 Thiohalomonadaceae bacterium
ACTGTGTAAACAAGGTGATTATGTTAAACTCACCTTTAACACATTTATCTTATAACATGTTGAATTCACAAAGTTAATTTGCAATGCCCCCGTAGCTCAGCTGGATAGAGCGTCCCCCTCCTAAGGGGAAGGCCAGAGGTTCGAATCCTCTTCGGGGCACCATTTTTAGGTACAAAGAATCGCAGGGAAGTTGATAGATGCCTCTATTTCCCGCTCCATAGCCGGATTTCCGGCCTCCTGGTCTGCATTAAAGTTCACTGAAGACTATTGCAAGCTACCCCGAAATAGGAGTAACTTTAGGGGTAATTGCAACACCCCCTCAGGAGTTACCCCATATGGCACTCACCGATACTGCTATTCGTGCCGCTAAGCCCGCTGACAAGCCCCGCAAGATGTACGACGAGAAAGGCCTGTTCTTGATCGTCGCCCCAAGTGGTGGGAAGTGGTGGCGCTTCAAGTATTCATTCGACGGCAAGGCCAAGACGATATCCCTTGGTACCTACCCTGATACCGGTCTCGCGCTGGCCCGTGAGAAGCGCGATGACGCCCGGAAGCTGCTTGCTCGTGATGTTGACCCCAGTCAACACAGGAAAGCAGCTAAGAGGTTAAGGGCTGATAGTGCTAATAACAGTTTCGAGTCTGTAGCCCAGGAATGGCATGCCAAGCGCAAGCATGAGTGGGTGGAGTCTCATGCCAAGTCGATTCTTTTAAGGCTGGAAAAGGACGTATTCCCATGGCTTGGCAGGCGCCCCATTGATGAGATTGATACCCCAGAGGTATTGGCCGTTCTGCAGCGGATAGAGAGCCGTGGGGCTCTGGAGACTGTCCGCAAGGTCAAGCAGTATTGTGGACGGATATTTAAGTATGCCATTGCCAGTGGCAAGCGGAAAAGCTTTGACCCGTGCTCGATCCTCAATGACTCACTGGCATCTCAGCCACCAGCTAGACATTTTTCCGCTATCGTAAAACCGGATGAGGTTGGGGGTTTGATGCGTGCAATTGAGGGCTATGGTGGCAGTCACATTGTTAGCTGTGCCCTGAAGTTACATGCGCTGACTTTTCTCCGCTCCAGTGAGCTCCGCCACGCAAAGTGGAGTGAAATTGATGTTGATGCCGCACTGTGGGTGATTCCCGCAGAGCGTATGAAGGGGCGGAAGGGCTACAAGGTAGAGCATCACGTACCATTATCACGTCAAGCCGTTGAGGCTCTGAGCGCACTTCATCCTCTTACCGGCCACAATAAATGCGGACTTGTCTTCCCTGGACAGCGCGTACATGAGAGGCCGATCAGTGAAAATATGGTAAACGGAGCTCTGCGCCGTCTTGGGTATGGTAAGGAGGAAATGACAGCTCACGGCTTCCGGGCCATGGCTAGGACACTGCTGGATGAGCAGCTTAAGGTCAGGATTGAGCACATTGAAATGCAGCTGGCGCACAGGGTGAAGGACTTGCACGGCAGGGCATACAACCGCACAAGCTTCATGCTTGAACGTGTCGAAATGATGCAACTGTGGGCCGACTACTTGGATAGCCTGCGCGATGGGGCCAAGGTTATCCCCATTACCAAGGGGGTTAAGTGATGCTTTTCTTGGATCGTATCCTTATTCGGGAGGCCATTGATCGCGCTCGCAGAGGAAGTAAGCGGCTTCCCAGGCGCCTTGAAGCGCATGTTGCAAGGCTTTTGCGAGAGCGGAAACCATTACCCCCCCCGCTGGCGGACTTCATCGCTGACCGGTTAGAGGGGAAGAAGAGCAAAAAAAGGGACGACCACCGGGCACGAGATATTGGAATAGCCCGCGCCAAGATGACAGGCGAGACAGGCAAGGGTATAGCCGATAGGATAGGCTATTTGGACTCTGATAGCGTGCTGCGAATCGCGCGTGAACGGCGCCCGCATGTTGAGATGCTTGACAAGTATGTGAAGCTGGGCAATGACTTTGAGAGGCTCCGCACTGACCTTGAGAAGCTGGACAACGCCCCTCTGATAAACAACGTCCTTGCACCATTTAGTCGAGAGGAGCTGAGTAATCGCCTTGAGAGGCTGCGTAACGAGCTTGAGGAGCTCAGTAACGACCTTGAGAATCTGGACAACGACCCCGCCCCCCCTGAATAACACAATCTCCGCAGTCCACCCCCGAAGAAAATAGCGTTTTCTCCGACACGAATCCGCAAAGATTCGTGTCGGGAAATCGCTAGATAGCTCTTGTAATCTAGTCCTCGTAGTAACGAGTAATTGTAGTGAGGACTAACACCATGAAACGAGTCATTCGCCTTCCTGAAGTGGCAACTAAGCTGGGTGTTGCCCAGTCCACCGTGTATTTATGGATTCGCCGGGGCGAATTCTTACCGCCTACTCGACTTGGGAGGCGGACGGCTGTGTGGGACGAGGCGGAGGTTGATGCTTGGCTTACGGAACGTCATGCATCACAACGGGAGGGACGCTCATGAAAGACCCTCGAAAAGTAATTATTCAGCGCGAAATGGCAAAGTCCAAGTTTCGCGGGAGGATTAACGCTAAATGTGTAGAGTGCATTTATGACCCGAAATGCGGAAGCGGAACATGGCGTCAGCAGGTAGCGGCGTGCACCAGTTACAACTGTCCACTGTTTGATGTGCGGCCGATCCCCAGCGAAGAGGACGAAAATGCCGAATTGAGGATGGTATTTTAGAGAGAAGAGAGAGAAACCACTCCTACCCAAAGGGAAGTTGAGAAAAGACGTATTGGCGAGGCTAAATAGGGGAGAAATGCATAATTATGAACAGTGACGACTTCATGCCGCTGGCGAAGATTCCACCCTCCGCCGCCGCTATGCCTACAGTCTTCACCAGAGGCCCGCTGTTTGAGGCGACGCGTAATGGCCAGCGTGAAATGTATGTACGCCGAGAAATCCCCAACCTTCACGGAGGCAAACTCAGGATCATCTACACCGGCGCACAATTGGACACCAATGATCAGCGCGTGTGGATGGCCTGTATCCGGCTGTGTCGTAAAGTCCACATCGGACAGAGTGTTTACACGTCATACGCAGAATTGCTGCGTGAATGCGGACTCAAGAATACCGGCCCTAATATAGCGGCACTTAAGAATCGCCTATTGCGTCTCACGACAGCGTCACTCGATCTTCTCGAAACAGAGGATTACACACTCCGTATGAGCGGGCTGCTGGATATTTGTTATCTTAGGAAGCCCGTGAACCGTATGACCATGACCATTCGTCTGCGTGAAGGAAGCGGAGAAATGTACAGGGACTTGGCCTTTATGGACTGGGAGGACTTTGAATGGATCGAAAATGAGATCACCGCTCGCCTTATGACCTTTGCTGTCGGCCACCTGCCCAGGAAGAAACAGATGCACACTATAGAGAACTTACGTATCTATCTCGGATATCGTGATATGCGCAAGGATAAGTTTCGGGCAGGACTCAGGACTGCAGGTGCTGAGCTGGAGTATCTCGGATTTCTCAAGGTAGGGAGTTTCAGCTTCAGTGGCAACGGATCTGTTGTTCACTGGGTACGTGAACACCAATACGTGTCATATCTGAAATACAGTAACTCTGGTAAGACAATGCGCGGCAGCACGAAACAACGCAAACATGTAACATACGACAAGACCAGTAAGGCACCGAAGAAGTGGACTGATGATGATGAATTTGAACCTGGCGTTCCCTTTTGATGCTGTGATTCTCACACGTTGGGTCAGGGCGTCTTACACGTTGGGACAGGACGTCTCACACGTTGGGACAGGACGTCTCACACGTTGGGACAGGACACGGAATGGCCTTCCAGCCCTTATGTGGCAAGAGTTTTGACTTCCTAAAACATACTTTAAAACATCTAATAAAGCATAAATAAAACATACCTGACTTTTGTCAGGCTAGTTTTTTGAAAAAAAATATGAAGGAAAATTTTCGGGCAAGTATTCACCTTCGAGCGGCCCACAGGATCGAGAGGGTTACACATGAAGGGAACGAGGCTATGGACGGTGAAGAGGTAGGTTCCTGCAAAACGTGTTTTATATAGAGATGAACGGTCAACGCCAAAGCACCGAATTTGCCGGAAGATATGCTGGCTGTACTGACAGGCTTGCTCAACACGCATTGTTCATTTGGACTGATGGTCGGGATGGGCCTTAACATGGTGGAGAGTACTACCATGAATTTATCTGCAGTAATTCGTGCTTGAGTTGACAGTACAGATAACCAGACTCGATATTATCTGACAACCGTTAAGTCACAAATTAGCCAGGGGCAGTAGTTAAACGCCTAGCTTCTACATATCGGCTGTGCGACCGTAGGAGACGTTAGCCAGGTATTATGATGAAGTCCGCAGGCATCACATCAGCGGACATCAACGCCACATTCACCGCGTGAGCGCAGTCCGGTGGAATGTATTGTTATACTACTCTTCATTTAGTAACTTCTGCTTCAATTCAGCATTTTCTTTCTCTAGCTCTTTTATTCTTTCTTTATCGCTTTTAGTGATGTCGCCATTATTTATAATATAGCCTGTGAGCATTTTTAACTCGTCCTTATATGCCATTAATGGCTGATATAGTCGATGGTAAGCTCTTCCAATAGCACCTCTAAATAATATTAACTCTGGCTGAAGATTTCCCGAGCTCAAAATGTGCTCTTTGGATATTCCCGGATAAGGATCTATATATATGACCTTTTTGATGCCCAGCTGATATGCTTTTTTTGAACATAGTTCGCATGGACTTGCAGTTGTAAATAAAAAACCACCTTGAACAGGCTCCCCTCCATATTTAGCAATTTGTAGAAATGCATTTTCCTCTGCATGGAGGGACCGAGTATGAACTTGATTTTTCTCGCCTTCTATTTTATTTTGGATATCCTTGAAACAGTAGGGCATTTTTCGCCCTTTTAAATGCTCCGATGTTATTGCTGC
>JBFFJV010000216.1:0-4870 GCA_041555695.1 Thiohalomonadaceae bacterium
CAGACCTACCACCAGGAATGCAAACATCAGCTTCGAACGAAGCTTCATGTTTTTCCACGAGACAAGAGCTGCCATTGTATTGCTCCTCACTTTTAGTAAAACACCGCCCGAAGACGGCACATCCATCAATAAAAACTGTTTCTACTGAAGCCTCAAGGCCTCAGTGATTACCCAATAGGTTGTTCAGCACCGCAGCAATACGCGAGTCGGGCTCCACATGGCCCACATCAACCCGCGACATTGCCGCGTTAATCATGCCGTTACACAGGGCTGAATACTGATCCTGCACCACGGTATTCCCCCCGATACGACTAATCTCATCCAGCCCTTCAAAACCGTCACTGCCACAGCCTGAAAGAATCACTCCGATGGTGTCGTCCTGCATCACCTCGGCGGTGGAGAAAAACATCATATCGATCGAACCCTTGCGCGAGGCGAATGGTGCGGGGCTTACGTGCAGAACCGGCTCATCGGCATAACGGTGAACCGTCATATAATTACTGCCCGAGTTAAGATAACAGACCCCGGGGCGAATAACCTCATCATGTTCCGCCACCTTAACCTGTAACTCCCCATAACTATTGAGATAGCGGGCAAAGGCCTCAACATGATGGGGAGCCGCGTAGAGGGTAACCAGGTAGGCGGTTTCATTATCCGGTTTAAGATGGGGAATGATCTTCAATAACGCGCCATAGCCCCCCTCTGCCGCCCCCATCGTAACCACTCGACTGGCGATACCCGTGCCGGTGTTTTCCCTGGGCTCACTCGCCGCGCCCTTCTTGCGGCGGATGTACTTAATCGCCCCTACCTCAACCTGACTGGCAAACTCAATTTTGCTAAGGATGTCGGCGGCCTGTTCGTCCAGGGCTGCACCGTTATTTTCGATGGCTGAGGGTTTGGAGATAATATCAACGGCACCAAAACGCAGGGCGTCGTATGTTATTGCCGCCCCCTCCTTGGTGAGACTGCTGAGCATGACCACCGGGGTGGGAGACTTAATCATGATGTGTTTCAGGGCACTCAGACCGTCCATACCCGGCATACTGATATCCATGGTGATGACGTCAGGCTTTAGCTGAGAGACGCTATATAGAGCCTCTATGCCGTTTTCTGCCTGACCCACGACCTCGACTGACTCCTCGTCTGCGAACAGTTCGAGAATCGTCTTTCGCACCAGAGGCGAATCATCAACGATAAGTAGTCTTTTTCGTTTCATCCCATGCTTTCTATGATTACTTGCATTAAGGCAGCAGCGCTTTTTTTCATCTTGTTACGTTAGGTACTTGTTCAGCTTATCCAGTAATATTTCATTCTTGAACGGTTTAGTCACGTATTCGTCACTGCCTGACATCCGCCCTCTTAGCTTGTCCACCAGAGAGTCGCGCGAGGTCAGGATAATCACCGGTATATCGCGGGTTCGCTCATCATCCTTCATATTGTTAAATATCTCATAGCCATCAATATCCGGCAGAATGAGATCAAGGATCACCAGATCAGGGGCTTCAACGGCAAGTTGTGACAGCGCTGAACGACCATTGCCCGCCTCAAGTACCTCATAGCCGTGATCAGTAAGGAACTTACACAGTACGATGCGAGCCACACGACTATCTTCAACAACCAGTATTTTCTTTTTGCTGGAGACGGGTAACACCTCCTGTTGCGGCGCAGACCGGCTTTGACCGCTCTTTACTGGCGCATCAGCCAGCTCTCGCTCAAACATGCGAAACAGAGTTTGACCATAAGAAAGCGTGGTCTGCTTGGCAGCGGCAGCCTTAACCTCATCCGTATGACCACTCTTGAAGAAGTACTTGGCCCCCGGAATACGACGCAACAACGGCAGAGCACCGGTACCCTGTACCGATTTATAAACCACGTCGACAACGACACCGCCATCCATAACGATCACACCGCCGTCACCCGTGGCGGTCATCAGATAGAGTGAACCGGTTTTTCCAAATCCTTCTAACACCCTGATTTGCCGTATAATTTCGGCCATAGGTACAAATGCAGTGGAATCATTCACAAGCGTATTACCCTCTACTGCAGCCGGCTCAGAATAGGCTTCTGCACCAATTCGTTGTGCTTCGCGGCTTGCACCGGCTCTATCCTGGCCTGTAGTTCCGAATTCCATTTTTCATCACTCCCTGACTTGAGTTCACAGGGTAAACCCACCACAACGCGGCTGCATTGTCTGCGATCACCCGGCAAACATTCACGATTATGCTTTGATGTGTTTAATTGCTTTAACACGCAGCTTACTCTTCCCTTACTAGTGTTCTCATAATGGCATGCATCACTTATTACGCCATCCGTTGCATCATTGTTAATTTATAAGTGTACTAATGTACACCCCTCTATAAAGGCATCGCAACATAATTGTGACAGAGATAACATTTTTACAAATTATTCATATAAATTAACAAGATACCCATCCATTTGGACGGGGAATTATATGGAATGGTCAGGCCTTCACTCATCATGTGCCAGGCGAAAACCATAGATAATAAAGCGGCTATACGCAGTGTTGGCATTGCGGTAGGTGGAGGCCGCATAAGCTGGGGCGTAATACCACGCCCCACCACGCAACACGCGGCGCTGACACTCGCCACGATTCCATGCCTGACCGTCTGTCGGGGCTCCGCTGTAGCCGTCATTCCAGCAATCGGCTACCCACTCATAGGCGTTGCCACTCATGTCATGAAGACCAAAGGCATTGGGCTCCAGGCGACCGACGGGGTGTGAGCGACCGCCACTGTTTTGTGCGTACCAGGCGACCTGCGTCTCATCACTGTCACCACAGTAGGTCTCATTGCCTCCGGCACCACAGGCATATTCCCACTCAGCCTCACTGGGCAGGCGAAACTGTTTTCCCGTCTGCTGATTCAGCTTCACGATAAACTGCTGGGCATCATCCCAACTCACATTATCCACGGGACAGTCACTACAGTCGTTAAAGTGCGATGGGTTGCTGCCCATCACACCTACCCATTGCCGCTGTGTTACCTCGTACCGACCGATACTGAACGCAGGCAACGTCACCGGGTGAAGAGGGAGTTCATCGACATCACCACTGTTCGAGCCCATCTCAAAATATCCACCGCGGAGCCTTACCATCTCTATGCGGGTGTCGCCAATATGGATTGTCTCAATCTTTGCGGTCACGCTCCGCTTGCGCTTTCTACTGGTGGTTCTCCTTTCTGCTGCGGCTTTTTGCGGTGGAAGTTCAACCGCAGATGGGGCCTGAGTTTGGGGATTCTGAAGCGCATCTGCGAGCCGAACATATTCCTCCCAATTTGACGATGGTGCAGGCTCCTTCGCCTTAACAGAGGCCGTGCGGGGGAGAGCTTCAGGCGCCGGTCCTGTCGCTGACTTAGCAGTGTCATTTGCTTGCGGAGGGGAGACAGGGGTTACTGCATCGATTCGTTTCGTTGTAGATACAGGCTTTTGCCGTGGGCGATTCCCTGTGCCTTCAACGGCTTTGGAAGCCCGCTTTGCCGGTGCTGTGGTTTTGGGGGTAACGGTTTTGGGGGTAACGGTTTTGGGGGTAGCAGTGTTGGACACGACTGGTTTGGACACGACTGGTTTGGAGACGACGTGTTTGGGGGCCACAGGTGCCACAGCTGGGGCCTGTTCACCTGAAGTGCGAAGGGTGCCTGAGGCGTGCTGAGGCGTCGCTGTTGCTGCGATAAGGCGACTCCCTTCATGGTGCGGAAGTAGCGGTTCCAGTTTATCATCAGCAGCGGGGAGCCCTTTATCAGCGTCAGATACCGCTGGCGTCAACGAACAGGCACTCAATGACAGGCAAAGAAGAGCGATTAGCCATGCGCCACGTCCCCCCCTCTTCCACCCACACATAGTTACGGTTATTTCCTCCATGAGTTGAGCAATCATTTTATTCGTCTCGTTGACTCTCGGATCAGCTGCACGCTATTTTCACAGCACGATACCACAGCGCCAACCATGGCAAAATAGCGCCAACTGTGACGAAGGTCATTATTCAGGGAGGGGAGAGAAGGTTTATCAAGATTGGCGGGAGAATATGGTGCCGCCCCCGAGACTCGAACTCGGACACCAAAGGCACAAGAACCTAAATCTTGCGTGTCTACCAATTCCACCAGAGCGGCATAAAGCTAATGTTACCGTATGTCATGCAAATGTGACCAGAAGAACGACTCTAACGCTCCGATTCACTGAGAACCAATATCCAGTACGAATCAGCCCGGTCACCATTGCATGGTGCGACAACGGCAGCGATTATACCTAATCACCGCGCCAAGTCGAGCACCAAATTGCCAGCGCCTGAGCACCTGGC
The DNA here is from genome assembly GCA_041555695.1 of Thiohalomonadaceae bacterium. Classification (GTDB taxonomy): domain Bacteria; phylum Pseudomonadota; class Gammaproteobacteria; order Thiohalomonadales; family Thiohalomonadaceae; genus JAPHSX01. The sequence goes on from JBFFJV010000216.1 coordinate 4,313, forward strand.
ACTTTGTCCCTCAGAGTGGAAACAGGTATCCTTGGCTCTGCCACAATCATCCGGACAACTGATGAACGCCTTCAACACACTCCTGCTGGGAAAATCTCCTGAATTTCTCAGTGTTATTCGTTCTGCACAGATCGCTGCAGCAACGGATGTTAGCGTGCTGATTCTCGGAGAGAGCGGCACCGGCAAGGAGTTGCTGGCCCAGGCACTACACCAGGAAAGCAGCCGTGCAACCTCACCTTTTGTTGCCATTAACTGTGCAGCCCTGCCAGAGCAACTGGCCGAATCGGAGCTGTTTGGCCACCGCAAGGGGGCCTTCACCGGTGCCAGTGGCAACAGCCCCGGGCGGATCCGCGCCGCCAGTGGCGGGACGCTGTTTCTTGATGAAATTGCCGAGCTGCCACTCAATATCCAGGCCAAATTACTACGCTTTCTCGAATCCGGCGAATGCCAGTCGCTGGGAGATACCACCCCCTCCACGGTAAATGTACGGATCGTCGCCGCCACTCACCGCAATCTCCACACGATGGTGCAGGAGGGTCGCTTTCGCGCCGACCTCTA
>JBFFJV010000217.1:0-4867 GCA_041555695.1 Thiohalomonadaceae bacterium
CCCCAGGTCTCCATCTGCTGTGTTGCCGGCAGTGCCTTGTTGGAGGTGATGATGAGGTCGTTGAGGAGGATTAGCGGCGAGGAGCCGACCATCGTCACCGTGCCGCCGAGGATGGCACAGAAACCCATTGGCATCAGCAGGCGTGACATCGGCAGCCCGGTGCGCGCCGAGATGCGCGAGACCACCGGCAGGAACAGTGCTGCCGCACCCACGTTCTGCATGAACGATGAGATGAAGCCCACGGTACTGGAGATAATGGGGATAATTCGCCCTTCGGTAGTACCGCCAATCTTAAGAATGAAATTGGCGACCTTACCCATCAGCCCGGTCTTATCGAGACCCGCGCCGATGATCATCACCGCGATAATTGATATCACCGCATTGGACGCAAAACCATCAAACAGCTGGCGGGTATCCACCAGTCCCTGCTCCAGCCCCATCACCGGAGCCAGTATCGAAGTGAGACCCAGCAGTACCATTACCGTGGTGGCGGCCACATCGACACCTACCACCTCAAAGGCAAAGAGGTAGATGGTAAGCATCAGCAGCGCCACAACCCAGGCAATCTCCACGCTAGGCACTACCGTGGAAAAATAGCCAGCCAGCAGGGCAAAGATGCCAGCGGCAATCCACTGTTTGGCTGAGGGGGGCAGTACCGTTTTCTTGGTCTGCTCTTCATCGGCAAGGGCGGTCATGCAGAGTCTCCTAATGGTTGGTGTATCCGACCCGTAAAGGGGAATTCATTGTTCATTCGACTGTTTCTACAGGTCAAAAGCACACTGAATGAATATTCCAAAATGGAAATCCACTACACTCAACATGGTCATGGGGAGTGCCAACAGCGAGGCGCAACCGTCGAAACAACGCGGCATCATGCCTGCAGTTCCATACCTGTTCAAATGAATAGCAATATAGTAATATTCCTACATGGAATATAACAACCTTCCTGATTTAAAAGGTCTCGCCACCCTGCAGGCAGTGGTCGAACTCGGCGGCGTCGAAGAGGCCGGGCATTCACTGAGTATCGGCCAACCCGCCGTCACCAAACGACTACGTGCCCTGGATGCCTGCTACGGCGTGCCGTTAATGCAACGTAAGGGGCGGCGTCTGGAACTGACCCCGGCGGGGGAGCGGGTCTATGCCTATGCCCAGCTGGTGCTGGACCATCAGGGCACCCTGCTCGATGATCTGGAATCGATGCGCGTCGGCCAGAAACGACTGCGTCTTGAGGTCACCTTTGCCATCGGTGAGCACATGCTGCCTCGACTGCTACTCGCCTTCTCTGAGGCCTACCCCGACTATCGCATCGATAGCCGCATGGGTTATACCCGTCGTATCCAGACCCACCTGGCCACCGGCCTGGTTGATATCGCCCTGCTGGAGCAGGCTCCGGATCATCCCGATATTCTGGTACAGAAGTGGCTGGACGATGAAATCGTCCTGGTCTGTGGCCCGCACCACCCGCTGTGGGGCAGTGGCCTCATCCCGGTCACCGAGCTGGAACAGCTCAACTATGTGCTGCGCGAACCCCAATCCTCCATGCGCATCATTCTCGACAAGGCGCTGCACGATATCGGCATCAATAACATCCCCATTAACATGGAGGTCGGCTCCACCGACACCATCGTCGAGATGCTGGAGCACGGCAAGCACGTCAGCTTCCTGCCGCAATTTGCCGTGGAAGAGGCACTGCGCGAGCAAGGGCTCTACCACATCAAGGTGCAGGGGCTGCGTATCAAACGCACCCTGTGGATCGCCCGCACCCGCTCCAACCTCAATAATGCAGTGGCCGAAGCCTTTATCGAACAGCTACGCAGTCGTAGCAGGCCCATCAACTAAGACTTCACGACCCATCCAGTAACTCACGAATCCGCTCCAGCAACTGACTCGAACTAACCGGTTTATTAAGACGCTGCTGCGCCAATTCACTGTTGTTCGAGGTTGTCTGCCGCCCCTCATCAAAGCCACTGATCATTTGCACCTTTACACCGGGGTAGCTTCGCATCACCTCTTCAGCCAATTGGTAACCATCCATCTCCGGCATAATGACATCACTTAACATGAGGTCGACCTTTTCAGTTTCCATGAGCTTGAGTGCCGCCTGACCACTCTCAGCGGTAAATACCCGATAGCCATGTGTGGAGAGGATCTCCCTGGAAAGGGCGCAGAGCGCCGGCTCATCATCGACCACCAGAATAGTTTCCGAACCGGAAGGTAATACAACAGACGGATTCTCCTCAGCCTGTTGTTCGGTCTCATTTTGCTCTGGCGCACAGGGAAAATAGAGGACAAATCGGCTTCCGTGGCCCGGTTCAGAGTTGAGATAAATAGCGCCCCTGGACTGTTTCACAAAGCCATAGACCTGACTCATTCCCAGCCCCGTCCCCTGCTCCCCCTTGGTGGTGAAGAAGGGGTCGAAGATCTTCTCGCGCACCTCCCTGTCCATCCCCACACCGGTATCGGTCACTGAGAGAAGGATATAGTCGCCAGAGGGGATACCTAACCCCTCACTATCCACCGGTTCAAGATGTGCTTTACTGGTCGCAATGGTGAGGTTGCCACCCTCTGGCATCGCATGCATCGCATTGATGCTCATATTAAGGATGGCATCCTCCAGCAGCTCACGACCCAACTCAACACTGCAGTTTTCCTCACCAAACTCCATCGTAAGGCGAATTCTCGCGGTAAGGCTCTTCTCCAGCATATGACGGGTATCACGCAGCAGCTGGTTAATATCTACCCGCTCAACTGCAACCTGCTTTTTACGTGAGAAGGCCAGCAGGCTGGTCGTCAGTTTTTTTGCCCGCTCACCGGCATGCTGAATCTCATTAACGTATCCCTCCAGTTGCGGGTGTTCCTGCAGCTTCATCTTCAGCAGCTCGGCGTATCCGAGGATAACCCCAAGCATATTATTAAAGTCATGGGCGATCCCGCCGGTAAGCTTACCGACGGCATCCATCTTCTGGCTGCGATAGAGCTGCTCGTCCTTCACGCGCTGCTCGGTAATATCCTGAATCGTCCCCGAGGTGTGGAGTAACTCCCCATTATCGCCGTACACCGTTTCACAATGTTCCTGGACATACTTTATTGAATCATCGGCAAGACGCAGGCGATAAACCATATCGTAAGGAGTAAGGGATTTGATGGAGTTGTCGAGAGCGCTTTTTACTCTTGAGCGGTCATCCGGGTGTACGACCTGCAGCAGGGAAGAAAAACCGGGGATGGTACTGGCACTGTCCAGCCCAAAGATCCGATAGAGTTCATCAGACCAACTCACCTCACCGCGCACACGGTTATACTCCCAGCTACCAACATGGGCAATACGTTGCGCCCGATTGAGACTCGCCTCGCTCTCCCACAGCTTTTTCTGATCCTGCCGATGCTCCAGGCGCAAATACTGCTGCTCACTAATGTCACGCGTCAGACCAAGCAGTGCCTCAACCTTACCGTCCTTATCGCGTAGCGGTACCGCACGGGTATCCAGCCACTTTGGGGTCCCCTTCAGCCCCTTAATCTTGAACTGCAGGCTTGCCACCCTACCGTCGAATATCTTCTGCGTCATGGCAATAACTGCATCGCGATACTCTTCAGTAACCAGCGCGTAGACAGACTTGCCAAGCATCACCTCCAGACCGTCAGCCTCAATCAGCTTGAGCCCGGTAGGATTCATATATCTGAGCGTCCCATCCCGATCGATGATTTTCACGCACTCCGGTGAGTTCTCAACAATAGAACGGGAGAACATCTCACTGCGTCTGAGTGCATCTTCGGCCCGTTTGCGCTCGGTGATATCTCGCGACAGCATGATGAAACGGCTCTGCTCGCCGCTATCGGATTTATACGAGGTGGAGAGTTCAAACCAGCGCTCCTCTCCCTCTATCGGCAACAGAATGGTCTGCCCGTGGGAGAAGCCCTCAGCAGCGGCCTGACGCAACGCACGCATCACCACCTCGGCCGCCTCAGCCGGAAGCTTCTCCTCAACCGTATGACCAAGTAGCAAGTCTTTTTGCGCGATGAGGAGATCCTGTTCACGGGCCCAGATATTGAGATAGCGGCCACCCTGATCCAGTTCGAACAACAGATCGGGAATCGCCTGTAGCGTCGCAGAAAGATCGGCGCTGGCATGCTCCAGTGCATCCAGCATGTCGTTAAATTCATGGGCAAGTCTGGCGGCCTCATCGTGACCATCGACCCTGGCACGCTGCGACAGCTCACCGCGTTTAATGCTATCGGCAACCCGCTGAATTGCCGCCAGCCTGCGCGTCAGGCGCGTACCCATATAGGCGGCCAGGAGCACACCGATAAGAATGGCCGCCAGCGCATAGAGGATACCGTCACGCAGAATCACCGCCAGCTGAGCCTGTGAGCGCTTCTGGCCGATACCAACGCGGATCCAGCCGACATGTTCACCAGCCACCATGGCAGGAGTCATAACATCAGCCAGGCTCGGATTCTCGCTCAATACAACAAGTTTCAGTTCAGCAGGGAGGTCCTTAAGAAACTGCCCCAGCCTGGTGGCATCACTGTGCGCCAGTATCTTCCCCTGGCGGTCAACCACCATGGCAAACAGCAGTTCAGGATAGCGCAGTTGTGCGTTGATAATCTCCTGTAACCCTGTCACATCCCGTGCCAGCAACCAGCCGGAGCTGGAGGTGGCGACACTCTGCGCCAGGGCCCTGGCCTGCGCCACCTGCTGTGTCAGCAGCATATCCTGCTGACGTACCGTAAGGTCCCAGACAAACAGCGACATCATTACCGCATGTACCAGCGCCACACCCGTGATCAGTTGTCGCCGTACGCTGCCGTTAAACAATCGAAAAAACTCTCTCACTATTTTTTCAACTCCACCAACTCCACTGGCCGAACC
>JBFFJV010000218.1:0-4850 GCA_041555695.1 Thiohalomonadaceae bacterium
AACTCTATAAGTCTCTAACCTGGGATCGGGGGAGTGAGATGGCGGACCACAAACGTTTCACACTGGCGACAGACATAAAGGTATATTTTTGTGACCCCCATGCGCCATGGCAGCGTGGTTCAAACGAAAACACCAACGGGCTGTTGAGGCAGTACTTTCCTAAAGGAACCGACCTATCAGTTTACACACAGGCTAAACTGAATGCAGTAGCCAGGCAATTAAATGAACGCCCAAGAAAGACGCTAAACTATGAAACACCGGCTGAGAGATTTAATGCATGTGTTGCGTCGACCGGTTGAATCCGCAAGTGTTAGCTGCCATAGTACATCAGCCTCCATGATGACTGCTACTGGCCGACTCAGACCCATAGAAGCACCCCTCCTCCGTCTAATCCGTTCTCCTACGCCTCCAAAGCGACCAAAGGCGCTATTACAAGGTCGCTGCCGGGAAGTCAGCAATTAGTCAGAAGGAGGCAAAGCTCATTAAATGCATGTTTCATTAGTTGACAAGTGATAAAGTCCGGTGCTGTAAGCTGCTGTTTTCGCACCATCTCAAAGGGTACTAATAAGACACCCACTCTTAGAGTACCTCCCCATACGCCCCCATAATTCACATAACCAATATCCAGCTCAAATCCATTCGCAAATAAGCCAACAACCGCTCAGTTGTTAACACCCTCCCCGTCTGCCAACAAAACTCCACCTTATTTTCTGAATGCTGCACAGGGGTAACCCTCAGGTATTAGCTGACATGTTTGTTTGATTGATGGGAGGAGTTTTCGTTAACTAAGGTAGGTGTGCCTTACAGGCACGTATCCCGGGTGCTCGTTTGTAGCCCATTGATTCACATATACCGCGAACTGAGTTCTCGTGACCGACAAATGTCTTAAACTCTTTTTCAAATCGTGTTGTCAGCGTCGCCCACTGTTCGGGTTTAATGTTTAATCGTCCTAGTATTGAGGGCGTTGTATTGTCGATATAGCCCGGTTTGTCTTCGCGAATCACTCGCCCGGACCAATCGACAAGCTCCAGGTAATCGGTCAGTTTGAAGGGTAAGCCTTTGGGCATACCCTCTCTCGGGTTTCCTGCAAAGGGCCATAATCCGCTAGCTTGTTTACCCGTATGATTGGGGCTCTGTGTTGTCTGTGCCTGCTCGATACGCCGCTTTACCGAGGTGTGGGCGGAGTATTCAGGCGTCTTCGCGATGCGGGCACGAATGGGATTTAAATCCACATAGGCCATACAGGCGGCAAGCGCGGCTTCATCAAGTAGGGCCTGGGATTTGAAGCGCCCTTCCCAGAACCGCCCGGTGCAGTTATCCTCTTGATTGGCGGCACGGGCAATGGCTTCATTCATGCAGCGCATGAACCAGCTGATATCCATTAGACGCTCACGCCATTGTGTGACATTTTTATCCAGCACCCGCAATTCGGCCGGTCCGAGCTTATCCCCTCGCAGATAACGCTGAGAAAACAGCGTTCCGCTAAAAAGGCGGTGCCACTGTTCAATGACCTCCTGACGGGACCAGCTTTCTGCCTCCTCTTTATCGACATAGAGCACAACATGGTAATGATTACTCATTACGGCGTAGGCACATAACTCCACAGCAAAAATCGAGGCAAGTTCATGCAGCTTGTCTTCAATCCACTGACGTCTGTGCTCAAAGCTCTGCCCTGTCTGTAAATCTTCTCCACACAGGAAGGCGCGTCGAACACAACGGGAAACGCAGTGATAATACGGTGTCGCCTCTATTGAGATCTGTGTATGGCGTGGCTTTGGCATGGGTCAACTCCTTTGACCTGTGGTCGGATAAATATTCTTACATTAGATTCGATGCTGGCAGGGGATGACTGGCAACAGCGCCTTTATAAGTTAAGCACAGTTTCACACATGGTGTGTTATGTCTTGCCTGCAGCCCGGTCCAGCTCTTCAAGATGCTGCAGTTTTTCGGCTATCTTTTTCTCCAGCCCTCGCTCAACAGGTTGATAATACTGCCGCTCCCCCATCTCTTCGGGGAAGTAGGTTTCACCGGCGGCATAGGCCTCAGGTTCATCGTGGGCATAGCGATACTCTTTGCCGTATCCCAGCTCTTTCATCAGTTTGGTCGGCGCGTTACGCAGGTGAATGGGTACCTCGACTGAGCCGTTAGTTTGCGCATCGCTCATTGCGGCCTTGTAGGCCATATAGACCGCATTACTCTTTGGCGCACAGGCTAAGTAGACGATGGCCTGGGCGATGGCCAGTTCACCCTCGGGGGAGCCGAGGCGCTCCTGCACCTCCCAGGCGTTTAATGAAATTTCCAGTGCCCGTGGGTCGGCATTACCGATATCTTCTGATGCCATACGCACAACACGGCGTGCCACATAGAGGGCGTCTACGCCGCCATCGATCATGCGGGTGAACCAGTAGAGTGCGGCATCGGGTTTGGAGCCGCGCACCGATTTGTGCAGTGCAGAGATCTGATCGTAAAACGCCTCGCCGCCCTTATCGAAGCGACGCACACCACCCGCCAGTACTTCGTTCAGGGTCTGCTCAATCACCACCTCACGACCATCCTGCTTTTCTGCCAGGTCGGCGGCGATCTCCAGCAGGTTGAGTGAACGACGGGCATCGCCATCGGCTACCTCGGCGATACGTTTTCGCAACACCTCATCGAGTACGATGTCACGATTACCCAAACCACGCTCGCTATCATTTAGCGCACGCAGCAACACCGCATCAATATCCTCCACGGTCAGGCTTTTCAGCACATAGACACGGGCGCGCGAGAGCAGCGCGTTATTTAATTCAAAAGAGGGATTTTCGGTAGTGGCTCCGATGAAGGTGAAGGTGCCGTCCTCAACGTAGGGCAGAAAGGCGTCCTGCTGAGACTTGTTGAAGCGATGCACCTCGTCGACAAACAGCACGGTACCCCGTCCCATCGCCTGCGCCTGTTTGGCCTGCTCAACTGCAGCACGGATCTCTTTAACCCCGGAGAGTACCGCGGAGATGGTAATAAACTGCGCCTCGGCGGTGTGCGAGATCATCCGTGCCAGGGTGGTCTTTCCGGTGCCGGGTGGCCCCCAGAAGATCATCGAGTGAAGGTTGCCGGTATCGATCGCCAGGCGTAACGGCTTGCCCTCCCCTAGCAGGTGTTGCTGACCGTAAAACTCATCCGTGGATTGCGGACGCATGCGGTCCGCTAAGGGGCGTAAGGCTTGTGTCTGCTCTTCGTGTTGTTGCGAGAAGAGATCGCTCACTCAATTGCCTCGCCGATCACATCGACACCAGGCGGCGGGACAAAACGAAATACATCCGTAGCAAGCTCGGGGTTACGTGTCATGGGGTCAAAATAGAGACGGGTGGTTTGACCGAAGCCGTCGACCATCTCCATGGCACGCAGGATGTCGCCCTCCATCGCCAGCTTTACAAAATCGAAATTACTGTCGGCATCTTTCGGGTTCAATTCCAGCCAGACGAAGCCCTCGTGTTCACCCAGCTCGCGCACCTCAAAATTGGTCTCCAGGGGCTCAACCGTGCTTAATAGCAGTGCCGGGGTGGAGCCCAGTGCATCTGACTGCGGCTTAACCGTTACCTGCTCCAGATCGCGGTCATACATCCAGATGTTTTTACCATCGGCCACATAGAGTTGCTCATAGGGATTCTGGTATTCCAGGCGGAACATGCCGGGACGTTCCACCGCCATGATCCCTTCACTCTTCTCAATCAACTCTCCGGCAGCATTGTTCAGGGTCTGCACAAAGGCGGCCTTAATGGTGGTCAACTCTTTGAGAAAGCTCTCCAGCCGCTGCTGCCCTTCCCCCGCATAGATCAGTGGAGAAACACAAAACAGAGAGAACGCAACCAGTGAGCTTATGGAAAACTTTTTCATTCAATTAATCCTTGGGGGGCGGTGGTGCCAGCACTTCACGTGAGCCGTTGGATTGCAGGGGGCTGACCACGCCAGCCGCCTCCATATCCTCGACCATGCGCGCGGCACGGTTGTAACCAATCTTAAGACGACGCTGAATACCGGAGACCGAGGCACGACGTGTCTCCAGGACGATCTGTACCGCCTGATCGTAGAGTGCATCACCCTCACTGGCAGCATCGTCACTGAAGGAGCCGGCATCACCGGGGTAGAGCGGGCCGCTGCTCTCCTCCATGCCGTTAACAATTTCATCCAGGTAACTTGGCTCGCCGCGCTTTTTCAGATCCTCGACTACTGCGTGAACCTCATGGTCATCAACAAAGGCACCGTGAATACGCTTGGGGATGCTGGTACCGGGCGGCATGTAGAGCATGTCTCCGTGGCCCAGCAGCGCCTCCGCCCCCATCGCATCGAGGATGGTGCGCGAATCGATGCGCGAGGAGACCTGAAAGGCGATACGGGTGGGAATGTTGGCCTTGATCAGGCCAGTCAGCACATCCACCGAGGGGCGCTGGGTGGCAAGAATGAGATGTATACCGGCGGCACGCGCCTTCTGCGCCAGACGGGCGATCAACTCCTCTACCTTCTTGCCAACCACCATCATCATATCGGCCAGCTCATCGACCACCACCACGATAAAGGGTAGTGGCTCCAGCTCGGGGCGGTCGGCCTCCAGCTCCGGGGCATCGGGTACCAGCGGCTGCCAGATCGGGTCCTTCAGCGGCTGCTTGGCGTCGATCGCCTCCTTCACCTTTTTGTTAAACCCACCGATGTTGCGTACCCCCATCGCCGCCATCAGCTTGTAGCGGCGCTCCATCTCGGCGACACACCAGCGCAGCGCGTTGGCCGCATCCTTCATGTCGGTGACCACCGGGGCGAGCAGGTGCGGGATGCCATCATAGATGGAGAGTTCCAGCATCTTCGGGTCGACCATGATCAGC
>JBFFJV010000219.1:0-4848 GCA_041555695.1 Thiohalomonadaceae bacterium
CCACAGCTGCGCAGGCTCTGCAATATGGCGTACACCGGCAGGCAAGGTCTTGCCATCCTTCAGTGCCACGCCATCCTTCAGTTGCTGTAGTGCTGTCTCATCGGGTTCCCCCTCAACCTGCACCCAGTAAACCTTGGCCATTTTGTGCTTCGGGTGCGCGATTTGGTGCTGTAGTTCGCCCCGTTCGCTCAGCACTACCAGCCCTTCGCTATCACGATCCAGGCGACCTGCCGGATAGAAGGCTTTTTGCGAAACGAAGTCAGCAAGGGTACGCCGTCCCTCTGCATCGGTGAACTGGCACAACACATCATATGGTTTATTGAGGAGGATGATTCGCGGCATGGTCAAGGGTCATATGGAGATTTAAACTGCCACTAGTCTAGCAGTGCTCGGATGTGTTGAGATAGGCGTAATTCAAAGACAGTGCTAACTAGCCTATAATACCCGATTTTATCGCTATGGATTGGCGTGCATTGAAATACGGGCATTTGCCACTATTGAAAACAGGTTATGACTCACTATGAGTCGCTCAGATCCAGCCAAACAGTAGCCCCCATAGCATTCGACAAGATTCAGGTACCCGAGTCCGGTGAGAAGATCACGGTTAACGATGATTTCTCCCTTAGGGATGGAAGGGGCGATTAAGGCAAAGACTGTCACCTACGACTTTGAGCGTCTGATGGAGGGAGCGACACTTCTGAGCTGCTCTGCCTTCGGTGAGGTGATGATTGAACGGATGTAAGGCTGGCGACTAGATGAGAGGAAGCGGCGGGGTGGCAGAGGGATCTGTCAACCCGTCTTCCATTTTTACCTCGCCATTTTCATCACAAATCTGCTTGAGGTAGGAGGCTGTCAGCCCTTTTGGACCGTAGTAGAGGGAGAATTCCACCCGTTGTCCGTGCTTAAGGGTCTTGAAGCCCTCCATATCGATGGCACTGTGATGTACAAAGACCTCGCTCTGATCTGCGTCATCCATCATGACAAAGCCATAGCCCTTGTCATTGTTGAACCATTTCATCACACCTGTTGCCATACAAATAAGTCCGTCGTTTCGATCTGATCGTCTTAATTCATTTCACCATAATGTATTATGGCAGGTGTAAAATTTTTCAACATCTGATTAAAATAGTCAAGTAATGGGCTTGGGATATCGGAAAACGCCATCATAGATATAGGTAAGCGATGTAATGAGCGGGTTTGATGCAATACCGATGAATATGGGACACGATGACGGGGTGCAAAAGGATGATGATCGCGGACTGGCGGTCGAGGAGAGCAAACCGGAGCTGAAGCGTCCCCCGATGTACAAAGTTCTGCTGTTGAACGACGACTTTACCCCTATGGAGTTCGTGGTTCATATACTGGAGAAGTTCTTTTCCATGGAACGACATAAAGCAACACAGGTAATGCTGGCGGTGCATACTGAGGGGAAAGGGGTCTGTGGCACCTTCACCCGCGACATCGCCGAAAGCAAGATGATGCAGGTGAATGACTATGCACGAAAGCACCAGCACCCCTTGATGTGTACGATGGAAGCTGAATAGCCAAGACGAGGTGATCGATGTTAAGTAAAGAGCTCGAATATACCCTTAATCATGCCTTCAAAGAGGCCAGGGATAAGCACCACGAGTTCATGACCGTGGAGCACCTGTTGCTGGCACTGTTGGATAATCCCACTGCCAATCCGATCCTTAGCGCCTGTGGCGCCAATATTGAGCAGTTGCGGCTAGAGCTGGCAGATTTTATCGACAGTAATATTCCTCTGCTGCCCGATGATGAGGATGCTGAGACACAGCCGACACTGGGATTCCAGCGTGTCATTCAGCGTGCGGTATTTCAGGTGCAATCCTCGGAGCAGGGGGAGGCGACCGGAGCCAATGCGCTGGTGGCGATCTTTAACGAAAAAGAGTCGCAGGCGGTCTATTTCCTCAACACGCAGAATATAACCCGGCTTGATGTCGTCAACTACATTGCCCACGGTGTGCGCGACGAGCCTCAGGAAGAGACGGCAAAGATGGGGGAAGGAGCCTCAGAGGAGGCCAGTGCCCTGGATAGTTATGCCAGCAATCTTAATGAGTTGGCGCGTCAGGGACGTATCGACCCGCTGATCGGTCGCAAGGAGGAGATTGAACGCACGGTGCAGGTGTTGTGTCGCCGTCGCAAGAACAACCCGCTGTTTGTCGGCGAGGCCGGTGTCGGTAAGACTGTACTGGCCGAGGGGCTGGCCAAGCGCATCGTTGATGGCGAGGTACCGGAGGTGCTTGCTGAGAGCACTATCTATTCACTCGACCTGGGCTCACTGTTGGCCGGCACCAAGTACCGCGGTGATTTTGAGAAACGTCTGAAGGCGGTACTGGCCCAGCTTAAACGCGAGCAGGGTGCGGTACTGTTTATCGATGAGATTCACACCATTATTGGTGCCGGTGCGGCCTCTGGCGGGGCGATGGATGCCTCTAATCTACTCAAGCCAGTACTTGCCTCCGGTGATTTGAAATGCATCGGTTCGACGACCTATCAGGAGTATCGCGGGATCTTTGAGAAGGATCACGCGCTGGCTCGTCGTTTTCAGAAGATCGACGTCCCTGAGCCGACCATTAGCGAGACCATTCAAATCCTCGAAGGACTTAAATCCCGTTTCGAGGAACACCATGAGGTCAAATATACCCGCCCAGCCTTGAAAGAGGCCGCGGAGCTGGCAGAGCGTTACATTAACGAGCGTCAGTTGCCCGACAAGGCGATTGATGTGATCGATGAGGCTGGGGCGCGACAGCGTTTGCTGCCGCCCTCCAAACGCAAAAAGACCATCGGCGTTAAGGAGATCGAAGAGGTTATCGCCAAGATGGCCCGCATCCCGCCAAAAAGTGTCAGCACCTCGGACAAGGAGGGGCTACGCAATCTGGAGCGTGATCTCAAGTTGATGATCTATGGACAGGATGAGGCCATAGATGTCCTCTCTACCGCGATCAAGATGTCCCGTTCGGGCCTCGGTAATGAGCAGAAGCCAATTGGCTCCTTCCTCTTTGCCGGTCCTACCGGTGTCGGCAAGACCGAGGTGACACGCCAGCTGTCCAAGAGCATGGGTATCGAGTTGATCCGTTTTGATATGTCAGAATACATGGAGCGTCATACGGTCTCACGTCTCATCGGCGCGCCTCCCGGTTATGTCGGTTACGACCAGGGAGGACTGCTTACTGAGGCCATCAATAAGCATCCCCACGCGGTGTTATTGTTGGACGAAATTGAGAAGGCACATCCGGAGGTTTTCAATCTGCTGTTGCAGGTGATGGATCACGGCACCCTCACTGACAACAACGGGCGCAAGGCAGACTTCCGCAATGTGATCATTGTCATGACGACCAATCTGGGTGCCGATCAGCTTGCCCGCCGCTCTATCGGCTTTAGCGAGCAGGATCACACCACTGACAGTATGGAGGTGATCAATAAGCACTTTTCACCAGAGTTCCGTAACCGGCTTGATGCGGTCATTCAGTTTAAGTCACTGAGTAGCGAGGTGATTAGTAGTGTTGTCGATAAGTTCCTGATGGAGCTGGAGACGCAGCTGGAAGAGAAGGGCGTTGCTATTGAGATTGATGCAGCAGCCCGGGCCTGGCTGGCAGAGCACGGCTTTGAACCGACGATGGGTGCGCGTCCGATGGCCCGTGTGATCAAGGAGAAGATCAAAAAACCGCTGGCTGAGGAGCTGTTGTTCGGTGCCCTGGAGGGCGGTGGACACGTGCTGATTAGTGCAGAGAATGGTGAACTAAGCTTTGACTTCGCCAGCTCCAGGGAGATGGCAGAATCCTGAAGGGTTTTCCTCAAACAACAAAAAAACGCCCGGTTTTGATGCCGGGCGTTTTTGTTTGAGCTTGCTGCTTAGCGGGCGCGGAAGGTGATGCGGCCCTTGGTCAGGTCATACGGTGTAAGTTGTACTGTGACCTTGTCTCCGGTGAGGATGCGAATGTAGTGCTTACGCATCTTGCCTGAGATATGGGCGGTCACAACGTGACCGTTCTCCAACTCGACCCGGAATGTGGTGTTGGGGAGGGTCTCAACGACCGTCCCTTCCATTTCAATACCTTCTTCTTTTGCCATGCAGATTTATGCTCTCAGTGACTATACAAATGGCGCCATGTGCGCGCCTAAAATTAGCGCGACATGATGCACTATTTTGTAGAAAATTTCAAAGAGTATCGTACTACGCAACCCTGTCACCGGCGGGCTGCGATAAAGAGCCTGCTGCCTAATGACCCGATTACATCGCCTGGCGCTGCCACGGCAGGTGAGTCCAGACCGCATGCGGGTGTATCACCTCGGTAGTAACCATGATCTCCATTCCAAGTAGCTTGACGATATTATCGAGCTGCTCTTCGTGATTCAGCTGTTCACGGAGAAATTGCAGGTGAGTAGGATTGAGGTAGAGCAGATTGGGGTGAATACCGTGCTCTTTCTCAAAGTCACGTATCAGGCGGTAGATAAAGCTCAACATGGTGCGGCTCCTCTAGCGGTGGGGCGCTTCCCCTTAATGTCAGTATCGAACAGCTTAAGGTTATTTCCACTGTCATACCGGTAATTTTGCGTAGTTTCAGTACAGCCTGTGAACCACGTCACGAAAAGTTATGGAGGCTAAACGTTACTAATTCAAGGGGTTTTAAGCGTTTGCCATTGGCCTTGACGTAACTGCTCTAGCGGCTGATAACGTGACTTATAGGCCATTTTGGGGCTTTCATGGATGAGATAACCGAGATAGACATAGGGTAGCTGCCGGCGTTTTGCCTCCTCGATCAGTGACAGCACCGCAAATACGCCTAGCCCGCGTTTTGCCTCAGCCGGCTCATAGAAGGTGTAAAC
>JBFFJV010000220.1:0-4838 GCA_041555695.1 Thiohalomonadaceae bacterium
AAGGCGGCTGGCCGGGACTTTGTTGCGGTGGCCGATTAGCTGTGACGCAGATAGACCGGGCGTTAGCTAAATAACTCTGCCAGCCGCTCACCAGGCTCCTCGGCCCGCATAAAAGCCTCACCAACCAGAAAGGCATTGACGTTATTCTCACGCATCAGCTTCACATCCTCCGGGGTATGAATGCCGCTCTCAGTAACGACAATACGCCCCTCGGGGATCTGATCGAGCATCCGCAGTGTGGTATCAAGCGAGGTATCAAAGGTGCGCAAATTACGATTATTAATACCCACCAGCGGCAGATTGAGCGGCAGTGAACGCTGCAACTCCTCTTCGTCATGTACCTCGACCAGTACATCCATGCCGAGAGAGGTCGCCAGCTCGGCCAGCTCTTTCATCTGCCCATCTTCCAGGCAGGAGACGATCAGCAAAATGCAGTCGGCCCCCATCACCCGCGCCTCATAAACCTGGTATGGATCAATAATGAAATCCTTACGGATTACCGGCAGCGAACAGGCGGCACGCGCCTGTTGCAGATACTCATCAGAGCCCTGAAAGAAATCGATGTCGGTCAGTACCGAGAGACAGGCCGCCCCGCCCTTCTCATAACTCACAGCAATCTCAGCGGGAATAAAGTTCTCGCGCATCACCCCCTTGGAGGGTGAGGCCTTCTTGATCTCAGAGATCACCCCGGCCTTGCCTGCGGCGATCTTGGCGCGAATCGCCTCGACAAAACCGCGCGGCGGTGAGGCAGCATCAAGCTGTGCCTTCAACTCATCGATGCTTACCTTGCTTGAGCGCTCGGCGATCTCCTCGACCTTGCGGGCGACGATCTTCTTCAGGATATCGGGGGTGTCAGACACGCATTACTCCAAAACTATTCAATAAAGTCACTCACAACGACTGTCATTGCGAGCAAAGCGAAGCAATCTCAAACCGCTTAATAAAGATTGCTTCGTCGCTTCACTCCTCGCAATAAGCGTTAAGAAGAGAAGCTGTTAGAGAGCTTAGCCAGCGCGGCAAGCTTCTCGGCACCAGCACCGGAGGCGATAACCTCCTGTGCCTTTTTAATACCTGCGGCCAGCGAGTCGGCCAGACCGGCAGCATAAATTGCGGCCCCGGCATTGAGGGCGACGATGTCGGCGGCAGGCCCGGTCTCTCCAGCCAGTACCGACTTCACCACGGCCAGCGAGGCCCCGGCACCGTCCACCGCCAGTGTGCCGATGTCGGTGCGGGTCATGCCAAAGTCCTCGGGCTGGATGGTGTAGGAATCGACCTTGCCATCCTTCAGTTCGGCGACAAAGGTCGGGGCTCCGATGCTGATCTCATCCATGCCATCCTCAGAGTGGACTACCAGTACGTGGTTACTGCCGAGTTTATTCAGTACGTTTGCCAGCGGCTCGACCATCTCTTTGGCGAAGACCCCGATCACCTGATTCGGTGCACCGGCGGGATTGGTCAGCGGCCCGAGAACATTGAAGATGGTACGCACCCCCATCTCCTTACGCGGGCCGATGGCGTGCTTCATCGCGCTGTGATGGGCCGGGGCGAACATAAAGCCGACCCCCACATCCATCACACACTGCGCCACCTGCTCGGGGGTGACATTAAGGTTCACCCCGGCGGCCTCCAGCACATCGGCTGAGCCCGACTTGGAGGAGATAGAACGGTTGCCGTGCTTGGCCACGGTGCCACCGGCGGCGGCCACCACGAAGGCGGAGGTGGTGGAGATGTTAAAGGTGGAGGCGGCATCGCCGCCGGTGCCACAGGTATCAACCACGTTGTCACCCAGCACCTGTACCCCGGAGGCCAGCTCGCGCATCACCCCGGCTGCAGCGGCGATCTCATCCACCGTTTCGCCTTTCATCCGCAGGCCGATAAGAAAACCACCAATCTGCGCCGGGGTCGCCTCACCGGTCATGATGGTGCGCATCACCTGCTGCATCTCATCACGACTCAGGTCACGCTTCTCGGTGACCGCCTTAATCGCCGCCTGCATATCCATCTCGACTCCCCCGTTATCTCATTTGCTTACATTCATATTGGCCGACAATTCTCCCGTCCTCCCCGCCGCGGGTCAAGGCGCAGGCTCCTCTCTACTCGCAGGTATCCACCACCACAACAGCAGCGCCGCTCCGTTGAGCAGCAGCATCGCCATGGCCAACCAGCTCAAATCGCCCACCACCCACGGCACGATCACCCCGACTACCACTGCCGCCATCCCCATTTGGGTAAAGCTCTGCATTGCTGAGGCCATGCCGCGATTTTTTGGAAAACAGTCCAGCCCCATCAGACTGAGATTGGGCATCGCAATCGCCATCCCCATCAGATAGAGCGCCGCCGGCACGATGACATTAATGGGCGCAGCTGCCAGTAACTCTGCCTGTAACAGGTTGAGTACCCCCGCCACCACCATCAACACAAAGCCGATCCCGACGGTGCGAGCGGGTGTCACCAGGCCAGCAAGTCGACCGGCAATGTATGAGCCGAGCATCACCCCGCCGACGATGGGTACGAACAGCTGCCAGAAATCATTCACCCCCAGTCCCAGGTGCTGGTAAATGATATGCGGTGCACCGGCGACGTAGAGAAAGAAGCCGCTGAACAT
The DNA here is from genome assembly GCA_041555695.1 of Thiohalomonadaceae bacterium. Lineage (GTDB taxonomy): Bacteria > Pseudomonadota > Gammaproteobacteria > Thiohalomonadales > Thiohalomonadaceae > JAPHSX01. The sequence goes on from JBFFJV010000220.1 coordinate 2,606, forward strand.
CAGAGAAAAGGTAAAGGCCAGGCCCATGAAGCGACCACTCACTAACGCGCTGGCATAGGCACGACCAACCACCAGCGGATGTATCGACTGACGTTGCGCACGCGGGTGGGTCTCACTGCTGCCGAATATCAGCAGCGCCACCAGCAGCAAACCCAGTCCACCGAGAAACCAGAATACCGCTCGCCAGTCGAACCACTGCTGCAGCAGGCCGCCAATTACCGGGGCCACCGCCGGGGCGATGGCGAAGATCAGCATCATCTGCGCCATCACCCGTTGTGCCTGCGGGCCGTAATAACAGTCGCGAATCATCGCCCGCCCTATCACCAGCCCGGCACTGGCGGCCAGCCCCTGCCCAATGCGGGCCAGGATTAACTGATCGATATTCAGTGCCAGCGCACAGCCGATGGAGCTAACCGAATAAATCAGTAAGGCGACAGTAGCAGCGCCCTTACGCCCCAGGCTGTCAGAGAGCGGGCCGTAAAACAGGGTGGATAGGGCAAAGGCGAGCAGGTAGAGACTCATGGTCTGCTGCATCTGCAGCGGTGTGGCGACCAGATCGGCGGCGATATCGGGGAAGGAGGGGAGGTAGGTGTCGATGGTAAAGGGGGCAAGCATCGCCAACAGCGCCACCACCAGCGAGAGCGGCAGCCGCCCCCTGTACTCAGAGACTGTCGGGGTCATCGCAGGGCCGCGCTTAAACGCGCTTGCCGCCCTGCATCTTCAGAAAATTGGAAAGCTGGTCGTGGCCGTGCTGGCTGAGGATCGACTCGGGGTGGTATTGCACCCCCTCGATATTAAACTCGGTGTGGCGCACCCCCATGATCTCATCGCGTGAGCCATCGGCCTTCTGCGTCCAGGCGGTCACCTCCAGGCAGTCGGGGATGGTCGCCTGTTCAATCACCAGCGAGTGGTAGCGGGTCGCCTCAAAGGGGTTTGCCACCCCCTTAAACACACCGACATCAGAGTGATACACCATCGAGGTCTTGCCATGCATAATCTCGTGGGCGTGCACGATATTGCCACCAAACGCCTGACCAATCGACTGGTGCCCCAGACACACACCCAGAATCGGCAGCTTACCGGCAAAATGGTTGATCGCCGCCACCGACACCCCCGCTTCGTTCGGCGTGCAGGGGCCCGGAGAGATCACCAGATGGTCGGGGTTCAGCGCCTCGATCTCCTCAACGGTGATCTGGTCGTTGCGAAATACCTTCACCTCGGCACCCAGCTCACCGAAGTACTGCACCAGGTTGTAGGTGAAGGAGTCGTAGTTGTCGATCATCAACAGCATGTTGGCACTATCCTGTCTGCACTCGCGAAAATGACGGGCGGTAAAAAACGACTATGATGAACGCGCAGAAAAGGCATGGCAAGCAGCCAGCCCCTCATTGAGGCATATTGTTGAAGGGGGAGCAGGGAGGCGAGCCCTCCCTGCCCATCAGACTATGGAGTGAAACACTGTTCTCTGAACGGGTGGAGCAAATCCACTCTTCTTTCAGATCGAACTTAGTCGTCAAACTTTAACCCGGCGATAATTCGATTCAGGCGCCCCTGCTCCCCTTCATCCTCGGGCTGCCCGCCCGCATTCGCTGCGGCAGACCTCGCCGCCTCCTGAATGTGGGCAATATACTCATCGTTACAGACCCTGATCGCCTCCTTAAAACCATCCAGTGCCAATTCGATCTCCTCGGGCTGACGAACCCAGGTGTCAACAAACAGCCCCTCTAAGGGGTCAATCTTGGCTGGATATTTCTTTTTAGAAACCAGGCGGTTGAAGTCCTCGCACCACTCCTTTGGCGCCTTGTGAACAAGCTTAAAGTAGAGGTTGATATAGGGCTCCTTGCGAATCCGTGGCGGACGCATCTCATCGATGCCACTAATTCTGATGTCACTTATGCCTTCCATTACCGCACCTGGCCTCATCGGCCACATAGATTAAGAACCACCAGCATACGCCTTGTGCCGCGCTTGCGTATGAAAATAAACAGGGCCAATCATCAGCCGCCTACAGCAATGTAGACGATAGAACAAAGGAGGAGGCACAACCCATCCCGCCGACAACAGGGTGCTCCTACTGCTGGTAACCCTCCTCCGGCATTGACCACTACTCCCAGAAGCGCCACCACTTGCGGCTATGCTCCTCGCGCTGGGTCTGCCCCTGCTCGGAGCCCTTGCCCTCCTCCTTGCGCTCCTGCTCCATCTTCATCTCGCGCTGTTTCTCCAGCCCCGGCCG
>JBFFJV010000221.1:0-4828 GCA_041555695.1 Thiohalomonadaceae bacterium
CAGAATGCGCCTGACGACATTTACGGATTACACCATCCGGGTTTTGATCTACCTGGCGTTGCACCCCGATGAGTTGGCCACGGTCGCAGAGCTGGCGCAGCGCTATGAGATCTCACGCAACCACCTCACCAAGGTCATCCATTATTTAGGTCAGCAGGGATATATTGAGACGCTGCGCGGCAAGGGGGGGGGGATAAGGCTCGCCACCAGTGCGGCGGATATCAATCTCGGCATCCTGGTCAGAGAGACGGAAAAAAACACCACACTGGTTGAGTGTTTTACGCCCACGGCGAACCAGTGCAAGATCACCCCGGCCTGTCGCCTGAGCGGGATTCTGCGTGAGGCGCAGGAGGCGTTTTATATGGTGTTAGGCAAATACTCTGTGGCGGACCTGATAACCAATCCCATGGCCCTGAACAAGCTTCTGGACCTCAGTGGCTGTGTGGGATTGTCGCGTGAGTAAAGGGGATTAGGACTGTACTGCCTCAAATCGACGCCAGCTGGGACGATCTGCTCGATATCGTGCTTCTGCACCGTGACTTTATTCCATATAAGTGTTTTGCACGGCTCGATGGTGGGATAGGGCTCGTCTGCCAGATTATTCATTCTGGCTTGCTTTATCGGTTCTCCGCGTGCTCAGTTCAAGAGTTCTTTTTCAGTTGCAGCTTGGTACATCGTACTGATGGTGGTAGAGCGTAATCGTGCCTGATTAGTTCATCGCGCTACTCCTTACAATAAGAAAAGCATGTTGCGGCCGGAGGCTTGACAGAGAGTTTTCTATCTCTATAAGATAGTAATAGATTACTTACTTTGTGGAGTGTAAATATGGTCCCCCACCCCAAACACCTGCCTGCCGACGAACGCCGTGCAGTTACGGTCGAGGCTGTTGTCGAGTTGGCTGCGGAGAAAAACCCGAGTGAAATCACCACCACCGCGATTGCCAAGCACATGGGGGTCACCCAGGGCGCCTTGTTCAAGCACTTTCCGAATAAGGACGCCATCTTGCAGGCGGTTATGGAATGGGTGGCAAAACGACTTCTAGCACGTGTAGATAAGGCCGCACATTCAGTCTCCTCACCAATAGCGGCAATTGAGGCCATGTTCATGGCGCACGTGGAGTTCGTTACCGAGCACCCTGGCGTGCCGCGCATGCTGTTCGGTGAGCTACAACGGTCCGAACAAACGGTGCCGAAACGTATGGCGCAAACACTCCTTCGACGTTATAGGGAACGTCTTCAGCACCTATTTGGAGAGTGCAAAACCAAGGGCGAGTTGCCGGAGATGCTCGACATAGATGCCTCCATCACTCTCTTGATCGGCATAATCCAGGGCTTGGTCATGCAATCGCTACTGGCGGGTGATGTTGAACTCATGCGTCGTGATGCGCCTGGGGTATTTGCGATTTACCGGCGTGGTATCGAGGCCGAGAAATGAAGAGTCTGCCTTTACAACGCCGTACCCTTGCCCTTCTCTTGGTCGTTATCCCCCTCTTGGCTGTACTTGTTTATGTTGCTCTCCGATCCGGCCCGTTGGCTCCTGTAGCCGTGACGGAGGGGAAGGTCGAGTCGGGTGTGATCCATCCGGCGCTATTCGGCATCGGTACCGTCGAGGCGCGTTACACCTACAAGATCGGCCCCACATTTTCTGGACGCGTAAAACGGCTGGATGTCCACGTCGGTGATCGCGTCAAGGCCGGCCAAGTGTTCGGTGAGATGGATCCGGTCGATCTCGATGATAGGGTTCGCTCACAGGAGGCGGCGATTAAGCGTGCCGAGGCAACAATACGCGAGGCGATGGCAAGGCGGTCCTTCGCGAAGACCCAGGCGCAGCGTTATGAAGAGTTGTTTGCTGTCCGTTCGGCCAGCGAGGAAGCCCTGATCACAAAACGACAGGAGTTGACTATTGCGGAAGCCTCTTTGTCGGCAGCAAGGGAAGACCTGGTCCGCGTCCGCCATGACCGTGATGCCCTAGTCGCTCAGCGTGTCAATCTGCGTCTGGTTTCACCGGTCGATGGCGTCGTGACCTCGCGCGATGCGGATCCGGGAACGACCGTGGTTGCGGGCCAGTCTGTAGTGGAACTGATTGACCCGAAGAGTTTATGGGTCAATGTGCGTTTTGATCAGATTAGTGCGTCTGGGCTCGCCGCTGACCTGCCATCCGGCATCGTACTGCGCTCGCAGAATGGCCAGAGCATTAGTGGTCGCGTGCTGCGTGTGGAGCTGAAGGCGGATGCCGTCACCGAGGAGACGTTGGCCAAGGTGATATTCGATGACGTGCCTTCGCCATTGCCTCCGATCGGTGAGCTTGCCGAGGTCACGGTCCATCTGCCTGCGTTAGCAGCAATGCCCTTGATACCTAATGCCGCCATACAGCGCCAGGGCGACCAACCGGGAGTTTGGCAGATCACAGATGGTGAGCCGACATTTGTTCACGTCAAGCTGGGGCGCTCGGACCTCGATGGCCGTGTTCAGGTACTGGAAGGACTCAAGGACGGCGATCGGATCGTGGTCTACAGCGAAAAGGCACTCACTTCGCGCAGCCGAATCCATGTGGTTGAGCGTATTCCCGGGGTAGCGAAGTGATCAGCCTGGCCGGCCGCGATATCCTCCATGCCTGGGGTAAATTTGTCTTCACCGGTTTTGGCCTGGGTTTGCTTATCGGCGTGACTCTGGTCATGGCCGGGGTCTACCGGGGCATGGTGGATGATGGCAAGGCGCTGCTGGACAACAGTGGTGCTGATCTGTGGATTGTTCAACAAAATACCCTCGGTCCCTACGCGGAGTCTTCCAGCCTCAACGATGACCTCTACCGCGCCATCCTGTCCATGCCGGGGGTGGCCCGAGCCGTGAATGTGACCTACCTGACGATGCAGGTGCGCAAGGGCGAGCGTGATGTCCGTTCCATGGTCGTCGGCATCGTTCCCGGCGAGGCGTGGGGCTCTCCTGGCTGGCCGCCGTATCTCGTGGCGGGGCGCCAGATCACGCGCGGGCACTATGAGGCCGTGGCCGATCTCGCCACCGGATTCAGGCTGGGTGACCATATTCGGATCCGCCGCAATCAGTACACCGTGGTTGGCTTGACCCGTCGCATGGTCTCCTCCAGCGGTGACCCGATGGTATTCATTCCCCTTAAGGATGCGCAGGAAGCTCAATTTCTCAAGGACAACGACGCCATCTGGCAAAGCCGACGCCGTACCGAGTCCAATCCTGCCTTCAATCGCCCAGGCACGCCGGGTGTGCTCGATGCCGTGATCGCCTCGCAGGCCAGCAGCAATTCCGTCAACGCCGTCCTGGTTCGCATCGAACAGGGTGCCGATCCGGAAACGGTGGCAGAGCCCATCCGTCGATGGAAGCGCCTGACGGTCTATACCCGGTCGCAGATGGAAGCCATCCTTATCGGCAAGCTGATCGCCACCTCGTCCAAGCAGATCGGCATGTTTCTGGTCATCCTGGCCCTTGTCAGCGCAGCCATCGTCGCCTTTATCATCTACACGCTGACCATGGACAAGATCCGCGAGATCGCGGTACTGAAACTGATCGGTACCCGCAATCGCACCATCGCCACGATGATCATGCAGCAGGCACTTGCCCTTGGAATCATCGGTTTTGCCGTTGGCAAGATTACCGCGACCTTTGCGGCACCGCTGTTCCCCAAGTATGTACTGTTAATGCCCCAGGACTCCGTTACCGGCTTCTTTGCCGTATTAGTGATTTGCGCGCTGGCGAGTGTCATTGCCATCCGCATGGCACTTAAGGTGGATCCGGCTGAAGCGATTGGAGGCTAAGTACGAATGCAGCCGGTAGCCATAATCGAGTCGTGCCCTATTTTTTCTGACCTGAGAGGAATGCCATGACCCACACGAGCAACCATTCAGGAATCCATATTGCCGGGTTACGCAAACGTTATGGAAACGGAGATACCGCCGTCGATGCGCTGAAGGGTGTGGACATGCAAGTGGCACCAGGCGAAGTGGTGGGCCTGATCGGGCCGTCTGGCTCGGGCAAGAGCACACTGCTCAAATCCCTGGGGGCCGTGATCAATCCCACTGCCGGACGCATGATGTTGGGTAATGAAGTGATTTATGACGAGGGCTGGAAGGTACCCGATCTGCGCGCCCTGCGACGAGACAAAATCGGCTTCGTTTTTCAGGCCCCTTATCTAATTCCATTCCTAGATGTCACCGACAATGTGGCACTGCTGCCGATGCTGGCTGGTGTGCCTAACGGTGAGGCGCGCAAGCGAGCACATGAACTGCTCACCGCCCTGGATGTGGAGCACCGAGCCCGGGCCATGCCTTCTCAGCTCTCCGGGGGCGAGCAGCAAAGGGTGGCCATCGCCCGTGGTCTTGTCAACCGCCCTCCTGTGATTCTAGCCGACGAGCCCACTGCACCGCTGGATTCCGAACGAGCAATGGCCGTTATTCGAATCCTCAATGATATGGCAAAAAAATACGAGACGGCAATTATTGTCGTCACCCACGACGAGAAAATCATCCCGACCTTTAAGCGCATCTATCACATCCGTGATGGCGTAACCCATGAGGAGTCGGGTGAAGGCCGGGAATTTTCATAACTTGATGAGTAAAGGAGACATGCCTATGACTAGCAACCGTTTTAGGCAGATTCCCATCCGTACGGTATCTGTTGTTGCAATTGGCTTCGGTCTACTGACCATAAAGGAAGGCGGTGCGGTTCTGTTCGGTAGCGATGCCGCACGTGCCGCGGCGGGCAACTATGTACCGTTTGTGCTTTGGTTCAATTTTCTGGCTGGCTTCGTCTACATCACTGCTGGCGCAGGGCTATGGCTGCGCCGCCGCTGGGCGATGAGG
>JBFFJV010000222.1:0-4740 GCA_041555695.1 Thiohalomonadaceae bacterium
AGCCCCAGTGAAATAGAGTAACCGTACTGCTCACCCTGGCGGTGATAGGGGTGTTCCTGCGTATCCAGATAGTGCATATCAAGGTTGAGTGCCAGGGTGTAGCTGTCGGTGTACGCGAGCCCTGAGCCACTCTGTTCGTCGTAGTCGAGGTCTGTTGCACTTAAACCTCCACCAGCGGTCCAGCCCCGACTAATTGACTCGTCAAGCCATCGGGAAATATGAAAGCCGCCGCTGGTCTCTCTGCTGTGATAGAAGCCTGTATTGAGTTCTCCTTCATATTCATACACTTCCTGTTTTATCTGTTTGATATTTAAATTTAACTGATAGGGTGAACCGATAAGGCGTGGAATATCATATTTAAGTGAGGTCTCTCTGCTTGAGGTGCCTGTGTCCTCTTTGGGGGTCTCATTTTCATGAACCAGCTTGAGGCGCTGATTTAAGCCCATCACATTGTCATACCTCAACTCCAGACCATAGTTATAACTGCCTATGCCCTCCTGTGCGTCACCATTTTTCGCACTTACACCAAGGCGGGGTATAGGAAGAAAAAAGTAGCGTTCCTCCATGGTGAAGATAAGGCGCTGCGCAGCACCATCCTCCTCCACGGTGCTGGTGACAGACTTGAAAAGGCCAAGATTCATGATGGCCTGGCGGGAGGCCTCTATCAATTCGCTATCGGCTTCATCCCCCTCGTGCAGCAATAACTCCTGGCGCAGTACTTTCTCTTTAGTGACGGCGTTGCCGGTGAAACGGATCTCGCTGACGGGAAGCGCAAGGGCATGTCTGGAAAGTAGTGCCAGCCACAGCAGAGCAGAGAACGATAACTTGAGTGTGCTCATTGGCAATTTATGGTGTTGATAGATAAATCCCTGTCATACGATCAACATACGCAAGGCGAGCCCGAGTAGCAACAGGGCGAACAACCGTTTTAACACCAGCGTTGGCATGCTGTGGGCGAGTCGTGCCCCCAGTGGTGCGAACAGTATACTGGCGTTAACCACCCCCAGCAGCGCCGGCCAGTAAAGGTAGCCACTACTCCACTCCGGCAGCAGAGCATTGTGCCAGCCGCTGATCACAAAACCTGTGGCGCCGGCCACTGCAATCGGTAGACCGCAGGCCGCGGAGGTGGCAATGGCGCGGTGAATGGTCACATTACACCAGAGCAGAAAGGGCACGGTGAGGGTGCCACCACCGACCCCGACCAGGGCGGAGAGCGAACCGATTATCACTCCTGTGCCGCTCATCCCCAGTCTGCCCGGCAGGCTGCGGTGCGGGGCCGGTTTCAGGCTTAGTGCCATCTGTATGGCGACAAATAGTTCGAACAGCCCAAACAGGGTGCGCAGGGAGAAGGTGGGCAGCCAGCGCGCGATCACCGCCCCCATAAAGGCCCCCAGTATAATCCCGGGTGTCATCGCCCGAAATGCGGGCCATGACACAGCACCACGTCGCTGGTGGGCATAAACCGAGGATAGCGAGGTGAAGATGATCGTCGCCAGTGAGGTGCCCACGGCCAGGTGCATCTGCACCTCGCCTGCAATGCCCTGCGAGGCAAAGCTGAGTGCGAGAATCGGCACAATGATCAGGCCGCCACCCACCCCCAGCAGCCCGGCCAGGGTGCCGGCAAAGGCACCGGTGGCAAGGTAGATGATCCACTCTGTCACCGCATCACCTCAGGCACTCCAGTGCCACAGCTGGAACAGGATGAAGCTGAGGGAGAAGAGAAAACCGCTCAGTGGCATCCAGCGAGGGAACAGTGGAACATCCGCGACAACCGGCTGTTTGCCCTTCACCCGCCATAGCGAGAGGTTGACCATGGCGAATACGGACAGGGTGAACAGGCTGGTGATCTCCGCCAGGGTGAGCAGTGGCAACCACAGGGCGGCTATAAGGATCATGCTACACAGTAACAGTGTCGTTTTTATCGGCGTGCGGGTGGCGGCGTTGACCTCTCCCAGTACGGCCGGTATCCATCCCTGACGCGCCATACCGTAGAGCACCCGGCTGGCCATGATGATCTGAATCAGCGTTCCGTTGATTACAGCCGCAAGGCCGATGGCGGTGATAAAGAGGGGTTCGTCTCCGGTGGTCTGTTGATAGACCAGTGCAAGCGGCGCACCGCTGGCGGCCAGCTCTGCGGGTGGCACCGCCAGCACCGCCACGGTAGAGACCAGCAGGTAGAGGGTGGTGGTGATGACAAGTGAGAGGATGATCGCCCGCGGCAGGGTGTGGCTTGGCCGTTTCACCTCCTCGGCCACGTGGACGATATCCTCAAAGCCGATAAAGGCGTAGAAGGCGATAAAGGCCCCGGCGAGGATACCAATGGTGGTGACGCCGGCGACACCGGGCACCATCTGTGGCAGGTGGGCGGGCAGTTCGCCCAGGTGTTCACCGGCGACAGCGAGAATCAGCAGCAGCCCCGCCAGCTCCACCACGGTGGTGGCCGCCGCGACCCAGGCCGATTCGCTGATCCCCTTAATCGCCAGCGCCGTGAGCAGCAGCACCAGCAACGTTATGATTTGCCACTCAGCCATCGGTACATAGAGTTGAAAATAGCCGACAAAACCACGTACCAGAGTGGCACTGGAGACGATACCGATAAGGACGATTAACAGGCCGACCGTGCGCGACAAGCCCCTGTAACCAAAGGCCTGCTGCACATAGACCGCCTCTCCGGCACTGATCGGAAAGCGCGCTGAAAGTTCGGCGTAGGAGAGGGCGGAAAAGGTCGCAAGAATGGAGGCCAGCAGAAAGGCCAGCGGTGCTGCCATCCCCGCACTGCCCGCCACCTTACCTATCAGGACATAGATCCCGGCGCCGAGTATGGTACCCAGACCGTAGAAGGTGAGTAGCGGGAGATTGAAGGCGCGTTTCAGGCTGGTTTGTTGTTGTTCTTCCATGCGAGCCATTATTACCGAGATAGGGTTGAGCGTGAAGGCGAGAAGTTTGAGCTTCCCACCTTGGGATCTGGCATTTTCCCGATCCCCCCTCAGTTCCAGAGATCTACTTCTATCCCCTGCTCACGCATGTGGTCGGCTCTATCCTGCACAAAGCGTTGAAACTCCGGCTGAGTTTTGTAGCTGCCGGAGGCGACGTACTCCAGTACCGACTGGGTATGGAAGGGGCGCAGGTAGGCCTCGGCACGGAATATCTCGGCCCCGCTGTTGTCGATAAAGAGCATGCTGGGGGCGTATTGAATGCCCAGCTCTTTGGCCCAGTTGCCGGCAGTGAGCTTGCGACCGTCGGGGATGATTAGCGGTTGTTTTGACCAGATATCAAGTAGCACGATATCGAATTGCTTTAATAGCTTGATACTTTCAGTGCGGCGCAGGGCCTCGCCGTGCATCTCATCGCAGGCCGGGCAATCGTGTTGCTCGAACAGGACCAGCAAGGGCCGGTCGTCGCTCTTGCGCTGCAGCTTGTAGGGTGGTTTGAGGTAATCCTTGCCGATGTGCAGGCGACCGCTCGACTGTTGCGGATGGTGTGCCGCCAGGTAGTCGGCAAAGCTCTCCCTGCTCTCGTATTTACCGGCGACATAGTCGAGTGCGGCGATGAATTTGTGCGGTGGATAGTAGCCGTTGGTGCGCAGCGCGACCGCGCCGGTTTCATCAAGGAACAACAGGGTGGGGGTAAACTGCACTTTAAGGCCTACGGAGAACTGTTTTTCGGTGACCTCGTTACCCTTAAGGTCGGTCACCATGGTGTCGCCCCACATATTGATGGCGACCACATCGAAATGCTGGCGTGTCTTCTGCTCGATATTACGTTGTGCGAAGTTGATGTTAACCAGTTTCTCGCAGTAGGGGCAGCCGTCCTGATAGAAGTAGAGTAGCAGCCGTTTGTTCTCTTCACTCGCTTCGGCCAGATCCTCACGCAGGTCGAGAAAAGAGCTTTTAAACCAGTGCGGTTTGTCTACATGACCGGGGTTGGTCAGCCCCTCTTCCAGCGTCCCCTCCTGGGCGGCCCACAGAGAGAGGGGGGTGATCAGCAGTAGTGCACATAGGGGGCGAAGAATGTTTTTCATGATGGGTTACCGTTTAGCGGATCCAGATGGTTTTTGCGTTAACGAACTCGCGAATGCCGAGCAGTGATAATTCTCGCCCGTAGCCTGAGTGTTTAATTCCGCCGAAGGGCAGGCGTGGATCGGATTTGACCATGCCATTCACAAAGGCACAGCCTGATTGCAGTTTACGTGCTGCCGCTTCGCCGCGAGCGCTGTCGCCGGTCCAGATACTGCCGCCCAGGCCGAATTCGGAGTCGTTGGCAATACGCAGGGCATCGTCCTCATCACGCGCACGAATTACGGTGGCAACCGGTCCGAATAGCTCTTCACGGTAGGCGCGCTGCCCCGGCTCGACTTTGTCGAGAATCGTTGCAGCATAATAGGCGCCATCACGTTTTAACGGATAACCGCCGGTGACGATCTGTGCCCCCTGTGCCACGCTCTCGTTCACCTGCTGATGCAGCTCATCTCGCAGGTCTGTCCGTGCCATGGGGGCCAGACTGGTGGCAGCGTCGCAGGGGTCGCCGGCCATTAGCCCCTCTACCTCGGCACAGAAACGGCTAACGAACTCATCAGCGATAGCATCGACCACGATAAAACGCTTGGCAGCGATGCAGCTTTGGCCGCTGTTAAGAAAGCGTGAGGCGAGGGCCTGGTCGATGGCCAGATCGAGATCCGCATCTTCCAGCACGATAAAGGGGTCTGAGCCACCAAGCTCCAGCACCGAAGGCTTGAGCGCC
>JBFFJV010000223.1:0-4732 GCA_041555695.1 Thiohalomonadaceae bacterium
CGATACCAACAGCAATAGTGCCGCCAGCCACAGGCGCAGCGGCGAGACGGCATAGGCAGGGTCATCCTCTGCCCCCTCCGCCCGGGGCTGGGAGAGCAATTTCTGCCATGCCTCATCCAGTACCGGTACCACCGCCTGGTCGACACGCCCCTCCTGCCCCGCCATCTCTTCTACCAGCAGGATGCGCTCAGGACGCCCCTTGGGAAATCGACAGTGACCACTGAACAACACCCATCCCTGCAGCGGGATCCCCGGCAGGTGATAACGCAGGACCGCCAGCAGCTCCTCCAGCTGGTGCAACGGGTTTTCAAAATGAAAACTCTTACCGCCGACCATCTGCGTCCAGCTATCAATCTTTTCGCCACCGAACAGGGCGCCATCGCAATGGCGTGGCAGCAATACCCGCAACCCCTCCGGGGTCAGCAGAATGTGCTCCAGAACTTTATGACCACCGATACCGTCATCGAGGATCACGTTGTCCAGACGCGCAATGCCGTAGCCACTAATCAGCCTCTGGTGACGTCGCTGCTGCCTGAGCCGACACCACGGCCGCCAGCCCAGCAGCAGAGCTAACGCTGACAATGGCAGTGCTACACTCCATGTGATCATAACTTCACTCAATGGCTATCCGTCCCTAGTCGCGGCGCCAGGTGGTGCCGGCGGCACCATCTTCGAGCACAATCCCCAGCTCAGTGAGTTGATCGCGAATACGATCCGCCTCGGCCCAGTCCTTATCCTGTTTGGCCTGCACACGTGCCGCCACCAGCGCATCAATGGCGGCATCATCAGGGCCGTCACTACTGCCTGACCCTGCCTTGAGGAAGGCCTCGGGGTCGCGCTGTAACAGCCCCAGTAGTGCCGCCAGTGTCTTCAGTTCGGCGGCCACGGCAGAGGCGTCTCCACCCTGCCCCTTGATACGATTAACCTCACGCGCCAGCTCAAACAACACCGCCAGTGCCTCGGCAGAATTGAAGTCATCGTCCATCGCCTTAAAGAAGCGTCCGCTATGCTCGCCCTCGACAGCGGCCCCCACCTCAACATCACGTAGTGCCGTATAGAGGGTTGTCAGGGCGCTCTTGGCGTTATCCAGGTGCTGGTCGGAGTAGTTAAGCGGACTGCGGTAGTGGGAGCTTAAGATAAAGTAACGAATCACCTCAGCGTCGTACTGCTTGAGTACCTCACGGATAGTGAAGAAATTACCCAGTGATTTGGACATCTTTTCATTATCGACCCGCACAAAGCCGTTGTGCAGCCAGTAGTTAACAAAGCTACAGCCACAGGCCCCTTCACTTTGTGCGATCTCGTTTTCATGGTGCGGGAACTGCAGATCCAGTCCACCGCCATGAATATCGAAGTGATTACCCAGCGCATGGGTGGACATTGCCGAACACTCGATGTGCCAGCCGGGACGACCATTGCCCCAGGGCGACTCCCAGTAGGGCTCACCCGGCTTGACCGCCTTCCACAACACGAAGTCGAGCGGGTCATCCTTCGCCTCATCAACGGCCACCCGCTCACCGGCACGCAGGTCGTCCGGGTTCTTGCCCGAGAGCTTGCCATAGCCTTCGAATTTGGAGACATCGTAGTAGACATCACCGTTGTCGGCCGCATAGGCGTAACCGTTATCAATGAGCTTACCGATCATCGCCAGGATCTCATCCATGTGCAGGGTGGCCCGCGGCTCATCGTCGGGACGCTCCACCCCCATCAGGTCGGCATCCTCGTGCATCGCCTGAATAAAGCGGCCGGTGAGGTCGTTAAAGTCCTCGCCATTCTCGTTGGCACGGGCAATGATCTTGTCATCAATATCGGTGATATTGCGGATATAGGTAACGGCCTGCTGGCCGTAGATCCTGCGCAGGTAGCGCTGGATCACGTCGAACACCACCAGCACCCGCGCATGACCGATATGGCAGTAGTCATAAACGGTCATGCCGCAGACATACATGCGCACATTGGATGGGTCGATCGGGGTGAAGGGCTCTTTGTTCCTGTTCAGGTTATTGTGAACCTGCAGATTGTGCCGATAGGGCATTATTACACTCCTGGAGGGCCGGAACGGCTCCACCCCACTCCCCACTCCCCTACTGTCAGCAGCCACCCACTAAGAGACTTATAGCGGGGCACTGCACAGGGATGCTGGAAAGAGGGCGCCCGAGTCGTCAGCCAGTCAAACAAACATTGCGGGGAATCTTATCTGAAAGCTGCACAAACGACAAAGCCGGCCGACCCACAATGCACTTAGCGGGCATACCGCCTCATCACGACTACCTGAACAGAGAGTTCGTATCCATTGATTCTGGTAGCAGGTGCTGAGAAACCATGAATCTCATCAGGCGCTCGGTATTGGCCCTCAGCTCCCCCTCCTTGCTGAGCAACCGCTCTGCCTCAGAACGTGCAGGAAGATGAATCAAGCCCAGCTCCTGTTTAACTTCTTCAGCGGAGATATGCTGACGCTGGGCCATTCGATTGTGCGCCATCTCCGGTTGCGACTTAATAAAATCGACCGTTTCATACCAGGCATCAATCAAATTCTGCTGTAACAGCGGATTATTGTTGATGGCCGAGTGCGTCAACACCGTCACATCAACAATCTCACCGGGGATGTCGCGGCTGCTAAAGACCTCTACCGCCCCCTCACCTAGCATCAAACTACGGTAAGGCTCAAAGGTGACTACACCATCGACTACACCCTCACCAAGCGGTTCTCTTTGTTCTATGGGCTTAAGTTGTACCGGGGTCACATCCGCAAGAGTAAGTCCCTGGCTTTCCAGGGCACGTGAGAGCGTATAGGCACCCACAGCACCCCCTTCAACACCGATTTTCAGTCCTTTTAGCGAACCATTGTTCGCATAACGGGGGTTCAACAGGACCGCATCACCACCGGCTGAAAAGTCATTTATCAGCACGACCTTAATATCGATACCACTATGTTTGACCACCAGGGCCTCGTCCATTGTCAAGGTTGCCCCGGCAATGGAACCATTCTTGAAGGCACGAATAACGCTACTGGCAGAGGCAAACTCCACCAGCTTAATCCGCTCATCCAGATGGCCCAGCGATTTGGATAAATGCAGCGGTTCGTAACCGGGCCAGGCATGAATCCCTATGCGCAGTGAAGCCGGAGTCTCATTATTGTCACTACAGCCGTGAAGAAAGAATGCCAGCAGCACAAACAGGAACACCAGGTTCACACGAGCTGGCCTTACTATCGAACTCATTACGTTGCCATTCATCTACATATACCTAGAGTGTTTGCGGCCCGGTTGAAACAAGCTTTTCAAAGTCATCAGAGCAAAGCGGACGATGCAGGTAAAAACCCTGTGCCGTCTCGCAGGCGTGCTGATGCAGAAAATCAAGCTGAGCCGCCGTCTCAACCCCCTCCGCCACGACAGAAAGTTCAAGACTATGCGCCATCGAGATGATGGCCCTCACGATTGAGGCATCCTCACTGCTTTCGTGCAAATCACGAATAAAGGACTGATCGATCTTCAGGGTGTTGATAGGGAAACGCTTTAAGTAGTTGAGAGAGGAGTAACCGGTTCCAAAGTCATCAATCGCCAGCGACACCCCTAAACCACGAAGTTTTTCCATCGTTGCGATCGACTCATCGACACTCCCCATTACCATGCTCTCTGTAATCTCCAGCTCAAGAAGGTGGTGTTTAAGCCCCGCATCCCGACTTACCGTGTCGACCATCGTAATAACATCTTCATCCTGAAACTGTCTGGCCGAGAGATTAACGGCCACCTTAAGGGAGAGGCCATAACGCTGATTCCACTGGGCCGTCTGTTGACAGGCCTTGCCAAGGATCCACTTGCCCATCGGCACAATCAGGCCAGTCTCCTCTGCAACAGGAATGAACTCGCTCGGTGAAACCATCGTACCGTCAGGCTTAAACCAGCGCACCAGGGCTTCCATCCCCGTCACCCGGCCCGTCGCAATATCGACCTTTGGCTGGTAATAAACGACAAACTCCTCTCTCTCTATCGCCTGACGAAGCTCTTCTTCAAGCAGCAGCCGTTGATTGAGTTTGTCCTGCATATCGAGAGAGTAGAAGTTATAACAATTCTTCCCTCTCTCCTTGGCCTGGTACATGGCCAGGTCGGCATTTTTAATCAGGGTATCGGCGTCCGCGCCATCATCCGGGAATACCGATACACCAACGCTGGCCCCGATATGAACCACAGCCCCGACAACCTCAAACGGCTGGGCCAGGGCATCAACAACATTCTGGGCAATCGATGCCACCTGGTCTGTGCGGTCCAGGCCACGCAGTATAATGGTGAACTCATCACCTCCAAGCCGGGAAACCGTATCGCTTTCTCTTGTCAGCCACTGTAGACGTTCAGCGACCTTCACTAACAGCGCATCACCGGCGCTATGACCCAGGGTGTCATTAACGTACTTAAAACGGTCAAGGTCCAGAAACAGTACAGCGGTCTTATCCTCACGCCGCCCTGAAATGCTTATCGTCTTTCTCAACTGCTCGTGAAAATACATCCGATTTGGCAACTCGGTCAGTGGGTCGTAATAGGCCAGTTTCTCCAGCTGCTCTTCAGTCTGCTTTTTTGTTGTAATGTCGGCAAAAATCGCCACATAGTGGCTAGCCTTCCCGGCCTCATCGAATACCGTGGTGATCGACAGCCACTTCGGAAAAATCTCACCGCTTTTGCGACGGTCCCAGATCTCACCTTCCCAGCGCCCCGTGGTTGTTATGTCATGCCACATC
>JBFFJV010000224.1:0-4712 GCA_041555695.1 Thiohalomonadaceae bacterium
GGGCGGTGTTTGTTCACCGTTCTCCTGAGCAGCTGTTTCTGCTGGGGTCAAGAGAAGCTCTGGTTCTCGACAGGGCGTGGGTCGATGAGGTTTTTCAGCGTCCAGCTATGAATACGATATTGCGGCAGGCCAATATGCATCACGCAGATCGTTTGCTGCGTTATTTTCTCTTTACCCGCAAAGAGGCGCTTGAGCTGGCCGGAGATGCAGAGCATGTCACTGACCTGAATATTTTACCCGAGGTCAGGCTGGGGCGTGTTGGTTTTGAGGAAAACACGATCGAAATCTATAATCTGTTGCAAAAATATACAGTGTCACTACAGGGTGGTACTGACCCTAATTAGTCGAGCTTGTATTATCCTGATTGTCATTAGAGAGAGTTTCTGCGCTGGCGATCCGTTCATTCCACTCCCATGAGGCTGCTTTGGCCCGGGATAAATATGGATCATCCTTATCGGCAAGGTGAATATAGCTTTCCATGGCACTTAAAGCGAGGCGGAGTTTATCCTGTCCCTCATAAGCCAGTGCTAAACCATAGTAGGCATTGATCTGCATCGGTTTGATATCGATGGCGGTCTTAAAAAAGTCACCTGCACTTTTATATTGATTTAGTCCGATAAGTGCGTAACCCATATTGACATGTGCCTCCGGCATGCGTGGCGCAAGCTCAAGCACCCGATGAAGCGCCTTAATGGCGTAGTCAAATTGGTTGGCATGAAGCATGGCAACAGCCTGTTCAAACCGTGAGTCTAACTCGGCTTTTCTGGCCTGCTGCTGATGTCCTTTGGGATTCGTTTTAGGGTCCACACGAACGGCTTGTTTCTCGCTCTCTTGTGTCACCGGGATCGTAGCAGAGTGAGGTGGTTTTGCAGGTAGAAACTGTAGCGCTAAACCAAGGCTGGAAATGCTGGCTACGGTTAGGGCGACACCCCATATTCTTTTGTTAGAGTTCAACGGCTTAATCCCTTGTCTTCTCTGGTGAGCGTATTTTAACGGTTCTGTAAACGTGAGGCGTCAGGATGGATTCTTCACTGAGGCTTGGTAACTAATGGTGGTGAATGAAGTGTGTCATCTGTACTATCGTCCTGCCAGGGGTTGCGCCTGTACTTGCGACTATAGTGCCACCCCAGGCAGACCACTGCTAGAAATGAAGCTGCAATGAGCCACGGCAGAGTCCAGTCTGCACTTACCTTAAAGCCCATCCATGTACCTAACTCCTCATAGCGCAACTGACCTTCAGGGAGTTCGATGGAATCTCCTGGTGATAGTTCATATCGATCATTACCAATACGAAAGACGAGAGTATGTTGCTGAGGCTTGCGAAAGGCCCAGTGATTGTCCGGGTCTATAATCACCTCATCAAACTGCAGCTCGGTCCATAGCTGTTGCGTCACTCCGGGAAGGCTCCACTCCAATGCCTGTCGAAAGGCGTTACCCGGGTAGCCCGGGAGGTGTATCGAGCCACGTTGTGCAGGTTGTCCGGCAGCCTGCCAGCTGAATGTCGGGGCAAAGCCCTTATTGTGCGTGGTATAAAAGCGGTAACCATGTAGTCGCAGGGGATGGTGATCACCAATTACTCCGCTTTGATTTCTACCCTCCTCATCTTTCCAGGTGAGAGTCGTGCGGGTCTCTTCCCTGTTCAGGCCTGGTGCATAGTTGATAGAAAATCCCTGCAGGGTGAACTGTACCTGGTCGAGTTTCCAGTGGTGAAAATAACCGCTTTGCTGTCTGCTGAGTTCCCCCCGAAATGATTCACCCACCGTGACCTCGGCCTCTCCCTGTAACGAGGTCACTCTGCCGATGGCAACAAGCACGACCACCGCCAGAAGTGCCAGGTGGAAGGACAGTAAGGGCATCTGCCGACGAAAGATGGGGCGTGTGGTGATGGCGGCAAGTAAGTTCAGCGAGAGTAGCAGTAGCGGTACCGTTAACAGCCACTCTGAAGACGCATCGGTGGTGATGTAAAACGAAATGGCGAGTGCCAGGAGGGCAAAGAGCCACAAGGTGCCCTTTAGTGAACCAGCACTTTTAATCGATTGCTCAAGCATGGACGAGTCTTTGTTTATCAGGCTGGTTGCCCGCGTGTCATTATGGTGGTGCGTTGCAACTATTATTCATCCAGCCACCACCGGCACCGCCACCACCGCAGTCGGTATCTATCCAGTTGCCACTGGTCGCAAAGGTAATTCCCGTGGTTGCATTTCCCCCTAACATCGCATTCTGGTAGTAGGGGGCCTGTTGAACCGGTGTGGCAGTGGTGCCTGCGTCGAGGCCTACGTTGACCAGCAGGGCCTTGTTTTTCCAGCCGTGTGGTACCGCGGTGTGACACCAGCTGCAGCGTAGTTCCCCAACCAGTTGTTTGTGGCCAATATGTAAGTTGGGCTCGGAACCGGCATTCATATTACAGGCCGCATTACCATTACCACCACCACCACCGAGACAATTCACACAGGAGAAGCCACTTTGCGGGTAGGTGGCGGGGAGTGTGGCAGGTGAATACGCATCTTTATTGTGGCACTTGAAACAGAGGCCATTACTGTCAGGTACTACGCCTGCCGTATCCCACGCCCCCTTTAGGATGAAGTTGTTGGATGAGCCGTGCGGGCCCCACACATCACCGCCAGTGACTTCCCCCCCATCAGGCACAACACTTGTCGCAGATGTCGTATTACTGCCATGGCAGTCGGTGCAGTACATGGTCTGCGAACCTATGCTATTTGGCGTGGTATTGTTCCATGGAGCGTTAAAATTAGTTGGATCGAGATTCCCTCTAGCGGTGGTGTCCCGTCCGGTAGCAATTCTTACCGGATGCCACGATGAGTGGTTTCCCCCCGGCTCTCCGGTCTGATTCCCCTGAAACTCCTTGGCTTGATCCGTATATTGGGTCATACCATTAGTTAATGTTGGCGTACCACCGCCGTTGGTTCCAAGGCTGGGAGGGGTCGCCCCATAAGCATAGCTGGAGTGGCACTTAAGGCAGACCTGGTACTCTTTATCAACAGGCGTTGTTGTGGCATTGGTGTATGCACCACGTCGTACTTCGTAGCTGATGGTGAGCGGGTCGCAGGTATCCCAGTTGGCGGAGGTGCCGCAGCTAGCGGGGTACGTGGGTTCTACTCCCCATGTTCCGGTGAGGGCACCGGATGCCTCGTTAGTGTGTGTGGCTGTAGTAACGTGGAGGTGTGTGCTTTGGGTAGAAATCCCGCCTCCATCAAACTGAGCATTTTTCATTACCCGGTGCGGATTGTGACAATCGGTACACTCGGCATGACGTTTATTACCGAGATTGGCCTTACTTTCAATGAGATCCTTGCCCAGCTGGTATGGTGCTGGTTTGCTTGCGACGACTTCAGCATCAAGGTCGGCATCCTTGACGATGGTGTGGGTTTCAGCCGCGCCACCGAGATCAGTCGAGCTGATCGGCATATGAATAGTGTTAGCAAAGTCCTGACCGACATCCGGGGCTGCAGGGGTGACGGCACTTGTCGTTGCTAAATCGTTGTGGCACTGGTAACAGGTTTCTTCCTGTGCAGCGAGACCGCTTCCATCGACACCGCCGCGCAGCAGACGTGTGGCACCTTGTACGGTATGGGTATCATGGCAGTTCAGGCATGCCGCTTTCCACACTGGTAGATCCTGGGGGAAATCGCCATTGGTAACGGCATCAGAGAGCAGGGTGTAGGTGCTCGTTGATTGTGCATGGGTTGAGAAGTCCCATCCCTCTTTTTTATGACAGGCAAGGCAGACAATATCCTTACCTGAATCAAAGGCTGTACCTGCGGGTGCTGTTTGCTGGAAACGGTTAAGGCGCAGGAACTTGGCATTACCCAGTGCAGCATCTGTTTCCCGGATATGGGGATCGTGGCACGAAGTACACTGCAGTTTGTCATTCTCCAGAGGAACATCTGGACGAGTCGCACCGGGAACGCGGTTTGCAATGTATCCGTTAGCGGATATTAGTGGTTCAATCAATTCGCCGTCAGCTTGAGCCAGAGTTGAGTTGGCGGGATCATAATTGTACTTAAATGAGATCGGGTGATCATTGGTGAGAATAGTGCCAAGGTCACGGGTATGCCCCGAGGTTGTCCCACCACCGGCCGGCATATTGACGGTACTTCCCATATCGATATTAACAGTGACACCAACGGCAGTATTTTCCACCCCGTTGATAACACCGACACTACCAATGGCCATGGTGCCGTCGTGGCAGGAGAGGCAGAGTTTGGAGCTGCCATCCGGTTGCCCAAGCGTGCCGGCATCAAGTGAATCTGATGCATAGGGTGTATAGCTGCCATCGGCGGCTAAGGCACGATTCCACAACGGGGCGTCAGGGATGTTCTGAGCTTTATGAGGCGTATGGCAGAATACACAGATCTGGGTTTCGCTAGTAGCAATTACAGTGCGATCCTCTGTGGCGCCGGAGGGGTAGGGAGTCGCAGACAGATTATGTTTGGTATTGGCAATATCAGATATTTTAGCGGCAAAAGACGAACCTGCCGTGATGAACAGCAGTGTCGCGAACACAGCGGATAGATGAAATGGACTATGCATATCAATCCCCCCCCAAATACTGCAGTACGACTACCCTACTGTTATACATATCCGCTATATAGATCCGGTTATTATCGACCCAAACTCCGGCAGGCAGGTAAAATTGTCCTATGCCCGCACCTGCCCCCCCTATTGGTAGCAGCAATTTGCCTTCCGCATTA
>JBFFJV010000225.1:0-4709 GCA_041555695.1 Thiohalomonadaceae bacterium
GAGTTGAGTTTGTGCTTAAAAATCTGCAAAGAATGCATGGCGGTGAGATCTTTGTACCAAAGATACCATCGATCCGTATCACTGACCTTGCGCGGGCAATGGCGCCAGAGATGCAGACAAAGGTGATTGGTATCAGGCCCGGAGAAAAACTACACGAAGTGATGTGTCCGCGTGACGATTCCCATCTTACTCTCGAGTTTGATGATCACTATGTGATACAGCCATCAATTAAATTCCATAACCAAACAATGGATTATCAGACAAATGGGCTGGACGAACAGGCACGCGCGGTTTCCCAGGGGTTTGAATACAGCTCAGGTGATAATAGTCACTTTCTGACTGCAGAAGAGATCACCGCGTTTAATCAGATCAATTGAAGATGATACCGTACGGGAAACAATCGATACTTGAAGACGATATCGAAGCCGTTGTCGATGTCCTTCGTTCAGATTTTCTTACCCAGGGGCCCGCTGTCCCCCGATTTGAGAATGCCGTTAAGGAGTATTGCGGTACCGCCCATGCGGTGGCCGTGAATAGTGCTACATCCGCTCTGCATCTTGCCTGTCTGGCGATAGACCTTGGTCCAGGAGACACCCTGTGGACCTCATCCAATACCTTTGTCGCTTCGGCTAATTGCGCACTTTATTGTGGAGCCTCCGTTGATTTTATCGATATTGACTTTGATACAGGTAATCTCAGCGTCTCTGCACTGGAGCAGAAGCTAGAGATTCGTGCCAGCAAGGGGCAGCTTCCCAAGGTCGTCGTTGCAGTCCACTATGCCGGCCTCTCCTGTGACATGGAGGCCCTGGCTGGACTGGTCAGTAAATATGGCTTTTATCTTTTTGAGGATGCCTCCCATGCCTTCGGCAGTGAGTATCAGGGTAAAAAGATTGGTGGCTGCCAATATTCCGACCTCACTATCTTCAGCTTTCATCCGGTAAAGATAATCACCAGTGGTGAAGGTGGCATGGTATTGACCAATAGTGCAGAGCTCAGTGAGCGCATCCAACGCTTGCGCATCCATGGCATTAGCAGAGACGTGGCGGTTATGAGTGAACCGAGTCATGGTCCGTGGTATTACCAGCAGTTGGAGTTGGGGTATAACTATCGCATGAGCGATATTCATGCTGCACTGGGGAGGTCGCAGCTGGATCATATAGATCAGATTATCCAGCGACGTAATGCGCTGGCACATCGCTATCATGAAAAACTCAGCAACCTGCCATTGCAACTCCCTGTCAGCTTACAGGACTGCACATCAAGCTGGCACCTCTATGTGGTTCGCCTCGTTGAGGGGGAAACTGAAGTTGAGAGGAAAGCGCTGTTTATGGCACTACGTAAGAAGGGGATCGGGGTACAGGTACATTACATTCCGGTACACACGCAACCTTACTATCAACAGCTTGGTTTCTCCTGGGGTGACTACCCGCAGGCCGAAAAACATTATCGACTCACTCTGACGCTGCCGCTCTATCCCACACTTTCTGATGCCGAACAGGATTATGTGGTTCAGCAACTGCGTATCGCGCTTTCTGCATAGAGTGAATACATGTCTATAAATACGATGCCGGATTTACCCGTAGCTACAAAATTTATTGCCGAGGTTTCGAGTAACCATCATGGCAGTCTCGATAGGTGTTATGCCTTTATCGACAAGGCCGCGGAGATCGGCTGTTACGCGGTTAAATTTCAGCTGTTCAAAATCGACGAGCTTTTCAGTAGTGAAATCTTGCAAAACAGTGAGATGCATCGCCAGCGCACAGCCTGGGAGTTACCACTGGAATTTATTCCCCTGCTGTCACAACGCTGCAAGGAGCAGGGGATTAAGTTTTCCTGCACGCCGTTCTATCTGGAGGCAGTGCAGCAATTATTGCCTTATGTGGACTTCTACAAAATTGCCTCTTATGAGCTACTGTGGGGGGACTTGCTGGAGGCCTGTGCCAGTAGCGCGAAACCTGTGGTGCTCTCTACCGGTATGGCAGATATGGGAGAGGTTGAGGTTGCCGTGGAAACGCTGCGCAAGGCTGGTTGTAATGACCTGTCGCTATTGCACTGTGTCTCTGGGTATCCCACACCGCTTGATGAGTGCAACCTGGCAGCAATCGAAACACTTAGGCAGCGCTTTAACTGCAAGGTTGGCTGGTCCGATCACTCGGTCTCTCCCGCGGTACTCTATCGGGCAGCCAATTACTGGCGCTCAGACTACATCGAGTTTCACCTCGACCTTGATGGTGAGGGTGAGGAGTATGCTAGCGGTCACTGCTGGTTAGCTTCTGAGATTGCGACGGTGATCGATACGCTTAATCGCGGCCAGCTGGCGGATGGTGACGGTATTAAACAGGCGACAGCGTCTGAAGTTGCGGACCGCGACTGGCGTGCCGACCCCAGTGACGGACTGCGACCGCTGATCGGGACACGTCTCAAGTGGCTTGCCGAAGATGAGTAGGAGTTATTGAATGGCTACATTACCGGGTGAATATCTGCTTGTACTGGGTGCCAGTTCCGATCAGCTGTTTATGATTAAGACCGCCCAGGAAATGGGGCTAAAGGTATTGGCGGTGGATGCCAATGCCGATGCTCCAGGCAGTTCTGTTGCTGATGCTTTTGCGCATGTTAGTACACGCGATGTCGAGGCCGTGTGCAGTTATCTGCAACAGTTTCAACAGCAGGGGGCAAAGGTGCTTGGGGTCTCGACCATGGGCAGTGACATCCCCGAAGTGGTTGCCAGTATTGCAGCGTATCTTGGAACACCCTCTATTAGCCTTGAGGATGCACGGGTGGCCGTAGACAAGATAAGCATGAAGCTGCGCTTTGCCGAGCACCATGTGCCGATCCCCTGGTTTTGCGAGATAGGCTCCTATGATGAGCTACAGCAGATCATTGACGAGCATGGCTATAACCTGGTGATTAAACCGAACGACCGCTCTGGTTCGCGAGGTGTGTTCCTGCTTGATGCCAACACTGATTGCCATGATCTGTTCAATCGTTCCAGGGAATTCTCGTTCAGTAAGCGTGTATTGGTGGAGGAGTTTTTGCCCGGTCTGCAAATAAGCACCGAAACGATAATGGTGGATGGGCGCGCGTACACGCCGGGGTTTGCTGACCGTAACTATGAGTTACTGGATCGGTTCCGGCCACAAATTCTCGAAAATGGTGGCTGGGTACCGACAATTCTCAGTGACGAAGAGGTGCGTGCAGTGAACAGTCTGGTCGAAAAGGCCTCGCTGGCACTCGGTGTACGCAACGGTGTGACCAAGGGGGATGTGGTGATGACCGCCGAGGGGCCGAAGATGATTGAGATGGCGGCACGATTGTCTGGTGGTGACTTTAGCGAAAGTCTGGTGCCACTGGGTAGTGGGGTTAACTACGTAGAAACGGTGATCGAGATGGCGGTTGGCCGCAAACCGAATCTCGATAAACTGAAGCCGCGTTTCAACAAGGCGGTCTCTAATCGATACTTTTTCCCCAAGCCGGGCCGGCTGATAAGGATTGAGGGTGAAGAGGAGGTTAGATCCTGGGACTGGGTTGAAAAGCTGGAATTCTGGTATCAGGAGGGTGATACGGTGCCGGAGATGACCAGTCACGCAAGTCGGTTTGGCGTGTTTATTGTTTCTGCCGATGACAGGGATGAACTGGAGCAGCGCATTGCCAGGGTGTATGCGGCTATCAATATTGTGATTGACGAGAACGATTAAGTAATGTCACGTCCACCTGGTGAGACACAAAAGGCATTACGCATCTTGTTTGCGGGGGCATATGGTATCCAGAATGCAGGTGATGACCTGCCGCTAATCGTACTCTGTGACGAGTTAAAAAGGCGTTATCCGCAACACCGCTTTGACTTCAGGGTGTTAACTCGCCATGTAGATCAGTGGGAGCAGGAGAATTACCGGGTTACGCATATCCAGAATCTGGAATATGAGTCTCGGGAGGAGGCGCAGGGTAAGTGGTTTAGAGGGTTGAACCCCGGCGATGACAACTCAGCATTGGAGAACGTGAAGCAGGAGATTCAGCATAGCGACCTGCTGGTGCTGGGTGCGGGCAATGCCCTACTTGATATCACCATCGACCTGTTTCGTGGACCGGTTCCGCTAATGGCCCTCTACTGTTTTCTGGCGAAACTCTACCACTGCCCCGTGATGTTGTATGGCATGAGCATTGGTCCCCTGAACACCGACTGGGGTAAAGACCTGAGCCGTGGCATTCTGGAAAGTGCCGATGTTGTTACCGTTCGCGATGGTGACTCAAGGGGGCTTGCCAATAACTTATTGGGGTCACCGGATAAGGTCATCCAGCTTCCGGATCCGACACTGCTGGCAAGCAGTATTAGCTATGCTGATCGCAGTGAGTCTATATTGCGTGACAACGGCATCAGCTCCCCGGGAAGGCCATATATTATTGTGGCTGTCAGGGATCTTGTCAGGTCTAACTCGGCTGAAATGGATGCCGGTTTTAAACAGGCAATGAAAGAGCTGATTGAGTCCTATAGTGATAGTTACGACTTTTTGTTCATACCTCAGTCGACCTATCAGCATGATGACGACAGGGAGTGTGCGAGTGAGACTATCTCCCGCATAACAACCGACAATACCTATGCTGTCGCGGCACAGAGGTTACATCCCTACGACCTGATCAATCTGTATAAGGGGGCGGTTCTTACTATCGCCGTACGTTTGCATGGTGCTGTCTTTAGCGCCATTGCCGGCACC
>JBFFJV010000226.1:0-4693 GCA_041555695.1 Thiohalomonadaceae bacterium
CGCTTGGCAGCGATGCAGCTTTGGCCGCTGTTAAGAAAGCGTGAGGCGAGGGCCTGGTCGATGGCCAGATCGAGATCCGCATCTTCCAGCACGATAAAGGGGTCTGAGCCACCAAGCTCCAGCACCGAAGGCTTGAGCGCCTCCCCTGCGGTGGCGGCCACCTTGCGCCCGGCAGGTTCGGAACCGGTGAGGGTGACCGCATGAATGCGCGGGTCGCGAATCACCCCCTCTACCTGTGCGGCGCTGATCATCAGGGTGCTGAACACCCCTTCGGGGAAACCGGCATCGCGGAATATCGACTCAATCGCCAGGGCGCACTGCGGCACGTTGGAGGCATGCTTCAGTACCCCGGTATTGCCTGCCATCAGGCTGGGGGCGGCAAAACGGAACACCTGCCAGAAGGGGAAGTTCCACGGCATCACCGCCAGTACGGTGCCCAGTGGCTGGTAGGCGATGAGGCTGCGCCCGGCGTCCGACTCAATAAGGTCATCGGCGAGAAAGGCCGCTGCCTGCTCGGCGTAGTAATCACAGACCCAGGCACACTTCTCTACCTCGGCCTTCGCCTCCTTTAGTAACTTGCCCATCTCCAGGGTGATCAGGGCCGCCAGTTCGTCGCTACGTGCACGCAATACTGCGGCAGCCCGGTGCATTAAGGTGCTGCGCTCCGCCATGGCGGTACGCTGCCACCCCGCGGTGGCCGCTGCACTTTGCGACAGCGCCGCCTGTAGCTGGTTATCGTCCCAGGCGGGGAACTCCTCAATCAGTTCACCGCTGGCCGGGTTCAGTGTGGTGAATGCCATTCTTTTTTTCTCCTGCGAATTCACTCAAGATAACCAAGTATACAATTAGGATAATTCTCTGCACGTGAAGTTTCCGAATGTTTACGGGATGTTTGGGATGGTATGGAAACTGGCGGGGCAGGAATTTCCCAAGTTGCCGGTCACAGGCTATCCTAACGGTCTAACTTAATGATTTCGGGTCCTCCCCTCTGCCCCCATTGCACTGCCTATGAATGACAATACCATCTCCCTCGCTATTACCGGTGCCTCCGGCGCGCAGTACGGCCTGCGCCTGCTGGAGTGTCTGCTGCAGGCGAACCAGCAGGTCTACCTGATGGTGTCGCAGGCGGCTCAGGTGGTGCTGGCGACCGAGACCGAGCTCCAGGTACCGGGTCGCCCCGAGGCGATGCAGACCTTCTTTAGCGAACATTACAGCGCCGCACCGGGTCAGCTGCAGGTGTTCGGGCGTGAGCAGTGGATGGCGCCGGTGGCCAGCGGCTCCAATGCGCCGCGGGCGATGGTGGTCTGCCCCTGTTCTACCGGTTCGCTCTCGGCGATTGCCACCGGGGCCAGTAACAATCTTATTGAGCGGGCGGCTGATGTGATGCTCAAGGAGCGCCGTCAGCTCATTCTGCTGCCGCGCGAGATGCCGCTCTCGGCGATCCATCTGGAGCATATGCACAAGCTGGCATTGATGGGGGTTACCATCATGCCGGCCAGTCCCGGTTTCTACCATCGTCCGCAGTCGGTGGATGAGATGGTCGACTTTGTGGTGGCTCGCATCCTTGACCACCTGGGCGTGGAACATTCACTGCTCACCCGCTGGGGGGAGGGCGAGGGGTGAGCCGCCTCACCATTCCCATCTTTCCGCTTCACTCGGTACTTTTCCCCGGTGGTCCGCTGGTGCTGCGCATCTTTGAGCCACGTTATCTCGACATGATCAGCCACTGTCTGAAGGAGGAGAGTGGCTTTGGTGTCAGTCTGATTCGTGAGGGCTCTGAGGTGGGGGAGGCGGCCGAGGTCTACCCGGTCGGTACCCTGGGACGGATCACCTACTGGCATAAACGTCCGGATGGCCTGCTGGGGGTGACGCTGCGCGGAGAGCAGCGATTCCACATCCTTGAGCAGCGGGTAGAGCCGAATCAGCTGCTGGTGGCCGAGGTGGAGTTACTGCCCAATGACCCTGCGCAGAAGATCCCCGAGGTCTATCAGGGACTGGTGACGATGCTCAAACGTATTATCGGTGAGCTGGATCACCCCTACATCAAGCTGCCCAAGCAGTATGACGATGCCGGTTGGGTGAGCGCCCGACTGGTGGAACTGTTACCTCTGGCCTACAGCCACAAACAGCGCTTGCTGCAGGAGAACGACCCACTGCGCCGCCTCGAGGTGTTGCTGGATATGATGATGCGCAGTGAGGAGTCGGAACGCTGATTTTGTTGGCTATACTTTGAGTACTTCAGAGTAGAATTTTCATGCGTATGGGGGAGTCGTGATGTCATTGCTACACAAACTAAAGCGTTTTATTTCTCTGCTGCTGGTCGCGGTGCTGGCCGGTGGACAGGCGATGCCGCTACAGGCGGCGATGATCGGTACCGACACCCTGCTACAGCAGGAGCAGTTGCAGTTTGATCGTGAGCAGCTGGTGCAGTTACTGGACCGTGGTGAGGTGCAGCAGCAGCTGGTGGCGATGGGCGTTGATGTCGCCGATGCCCAGCGGCGTGTGGTGCAGATGACCGATAGCGAAGTGCAACAGCTCAATGCGCAGCTGGGCGAGCTGCCTGCCGGTGGTGATGTCTTCGGTCTGGTCTTTCTGGTCTTTCTGGTCTTTGTCATTACCGATGTTATCGGGGCTACCGATATCTTCCCCTTCATTCAGCCGGTGAAGTAAGCAAGGTTGTGTTATCAACGCTCGAACCGCGCCCGCCTTCTGTCGGGCGTGTTGTTTTTACTGCTGCAGTTGTCCGGCTGCAGTCATACTCTCCCCCGTACCACTCTGCCTGCCGGGCTGCCGGAACAGGTCGAACTGACAGAGACCCCGTTCTTTGCCCAGCAGCATTATCAATGCGGCCCGGCCTCGCTGGCAATGGTGCTGGGGCAGCGTGGCGTGGCGGTGAACCCCGAGGAGCTCACCGCAAGGGTCTATCTTCCGGAGCGTCAGGGCAGCGTCGCCCCGGAGATGACCGCCACGGCGCGCAGTTACGGCATGCTGGTCTACGAGCTGCCCCCCACGCTCGATGCCCTGCTGCATGAGGTGGCTGCCGGCAATCCGGTGCTGGTTCTGCAGAATCTCGGTCTGCCCTGGTTGCCGAAGTGGCACTATGCGGTGGTGGTGGGCTATGAGCTGTCGAATCAGCAGATCACCCTGCGTTCGGGGACTGTCGAGCGTCACCAAATCTCTTTGGCCCTGTTTGATCGCACCTGGCGGCGTGGTAATCGCTGGGGGGTAATCCTGCTCCGGCCGGGTAGCCTGCCCGCCAGCGATGCCCACCTTAACTACCTCAAGGCAGCCTATGCACTGGAGCAGACCAGGCAGTATGCCGCGGCACTGGTGGCTTATCGCAGTGGTAGTGAGCGCTGGCCCGGGGAGTTGAGCTTCGTCCTGGCTCAGGCCAACCTGGAGTATCGGCTGGGGGATTACAGCAGGGCGGAGGAGACACTGCGAGAGGCGCTTGGGCAACACCCGTTGGCGGCGCCGTTATGGAATAACATCGCCTACACGCTGGCACAGCAGGGGTGTCGGGAGAGTGCCCTGAGGGCGGTCTCCTGCGCCATCGCGCTGGCACCCGCAGAGGAGGAGTATGCACAGAGCCACAAGGAGATCATGGCAATGGCGTTAACTCCCGGCGAGCTCTGCCGTCCCCTTCGCTGTCCCTCTGATGCCGGTACTATTTCACTACCCGGCGAGTGAAGCACAGCACGGCGGGGGGGGCGGTCTGCGGCTGTGGCTGGTACAGCGTGATCCCGGGGGTGGCCTGTAGCTGCAGGTAAAACGCCTGTCGCGCCTGGTCAAAGTTCTGTTGAGTGCGAGGTACCGTGAGTCCGCCGCGGGTCTCTGTTTTCAGCTCTGTGACATTGCCCAGCCACAGTTTCTGCTGCGCATCGCCTATGCGGTAATGGCTGCGCCACAGCCGTAGCGCCAGCATCATCTCCCCGCTCTGGCGGGTAAGCAGCAGCTCGTGATAGCGCCCGTCATGTACCTGTGGCAGTACCGGCATCTGTGCCAGTGGCGTGTTGGGGTTGAGCCAGACCAGCCAGCTGAGCAGATCGACTTCGGGGGGAACCTGCCAGCCCGCCTCAATTAAGACGTTTTCTAACTCATCCAGTGGCCCGGCGTACTGCAGGTTGAGAGGATGGCGGTGGCGTCCGCGCAGGTCTGAGCGAAATGCGGGTAGCACCGGTATTGCCCCTGCCTGCCACTGCTGTGCTGACAGTGTGATGCTCTGCTCGACATAGGCGTGACGTTGCAGCTCCTCATCGAACTGGCGCGGTACGTGCCAGACCATCACCACGGAGATCACCGCTACGGCCAGCAGTGACAGGCGAAGTGGCGCTACACGTTCAGCCGGGTGGTTGCGATAGCCGATGCCCAGCAGGGCTACCCAGGCCAGCCCCAGAGTCAATACGCCGAGCAGAGCCCCCAGATGTTGCGTACCCAGATAGAAGCGGGCAAAGGCGATGCTAAGGGTTAGTGCCCCGGCGATAGCGTAAACCGACCAGCGATAACGCAACGGCAGCTCGCGGGTGATTAATACCGCAAGAAAGCCGAAGCAGGCGGTGGCGCTGAGCAGCAGGCTATTGGTGGTGGCGTGCTGTGTGAGTACCTCCGCCTGCAGTTGATGGCCTAACGCGAACAGCGCCAGCCCGAGTAGCGAGCCGAACCCCACCGCCGCAAGCCAGTGCAGTGCCGCCCG
>JBFFJV010000227.1:0-4689 GCA_041555695.1 Thiohalomonadaceae bacterium
GATGAGGGGGCCTGTCGGGGCATGGGGACTCTCCGTTGCTGTTATGTTGCTGTTATAGGGTAAGCATGTCGGTTAACATGAAATTCTAAACTGTTTTTGCCGATTTATCTTAACGCCTTTCAATTATTTTCCATCATTCACATTACCCACATGACCCCTCAATTTAACAATTGGAAGTATCACTATTTAGGAGCAGATTCCTTGTTGCACGGGGATTAAGCCAATCGAGCCCTATCATCTAGTTCGAAATGTGTCAGAATAGTGAAATGTCGCATATGTTGCGCCAAATGTGGCTGAAATTACATAAAAAATGCGGGTTGCGGTTTCATCAGGTATCCCTTTGAAAAAAAAGAATAAATAATCGTTAAAAGTACAGACGATGGGAGTTCTGATGGGTGAGATAGCATGCGGTAACGACCAGAATGCCACGAACACGACAACCTACAACATACTGGTAACCGAGATCTATGACTCGGTAACACGGCCAGAGGGTTTTGATCCGTTTTTAGCCACGCTTTGTGAATATACCGACAGCACATCCTCCATTATGCACACAGTAAAAACTGATGTGTGGGCTGTAATGGGCGGGTGGCAGCATGGATTTAGGCCCGAAGACCTCGACTCATACATGGAAAGTGGTGCGTTCAATGAAGATCCCATCATGCAGGCGGTACTAAGCTCACTACCCGGCGGCTTCATCACTCTTCGTGAGGTGATAGCCTGGGATGTGCTGCAGAAGACGGATGGCTATAAACAGTGGGTGGAACCTCTGGGACTAATCGACGCCGCTGGAGGTCTCATCTGCAGTGAAGGCAGTGTGCGAACCTCGCTCTTCGTACAACGTATCAATGAACAGGGCGAGTTCGACTCGGAACATATTGCACTTTTTAATTTACTGGTTCCCCACCTGCAACGGGCGCTAGGGCTCTATTCACGGCTGCTTGATAACAGTGCCAGTCATCTACCCTTAGCAGCGGCTATCGATACGATTAAAACCCCAACGATTGTTTTTGACCCTCGCGGTATCGTGATGTTTGCCAATAAAACAGCCCGTGATTTTATGGAAGAGAGTAATTGGCTTGCGATTGAGGTGAGTGGTGCATTGACCTCCCGTAATAGGGAATTAGCTACCAGACTCAACAACGCCCTGTTTAAGAATTTCAGTTATTCAATCAGCGAGTTGGATAAGGGGCAATCTGTAATCCATGCCGATGTTGATGGTGAGCAGGTATCATTTTGTATGCAGCCGTTGAATGCCTCTTCTGAAACTGGGCAACATGGTGGCGCACTACTGTTTATCCACAGGCAGCATCGGACTATTGATGAAAGTAAAATCAGGATGATTGAAGAGTTATTTCATCTTACACCTGCCGAGGCTCAAGTAGCCCTGCTGCTGTCGCAGGGGATGTCAATCAAGGCGCTTGCTGAATTTACTGCGCGTAAGGAGGATACAGCAAGAGCGCATATTAAGAGTGCCTTTGCCAAGACCGGTGTTAGCAGCCAGAGTCAGTTGGTCTCACTAATACTGACTAGCCCGGTGTTTCTCACATAATCGTGGTCAGCTGGCCCGGTCTAAAATGCGGCGGCCGGAACATCGGGGTTTATCATATGTATTCTGGCTACGCCACTTTTTAGCTGATGCTGTTCTTTTAAGCAGGAGTTGCCATAGCGTTTTTCGGCGAAATCGATTGAGCAGTAAGTAACTGCATTCTGTCTCCAATGAGCAGTCGCCGCATCCCCTAATGTTCTGAACCCCCTGTCCAGGGTGAAAATTCCACATACCATTTTAATAATCTCTCTTCCCTTAGCCTCCAGTTTGGTTGCTGCGGGCATTTAATTGTTAGTCAACTAAAACGATTTCTTACCCATATGGGTAATGCGCAAAAGGGTACTGTTTACGATAATTACGCAAAATAATTATCACTACTACGATTGGGGATTATGTTATGCGTCTGCTTAGACACTCTGCGCTTGTATCTGTCTTGTTATTACTGATTGTTGGGTGCGTCGGAGGAGGAGGTGGTGGTGGCTCATCCCCTGACGAACAGACGCAGTCACTGGTGAGCGTCACCGGTGCATTTGTTGATGATATGCCCGTTGCCCGTGCCGTGATTACCGTAATCGATGCACAGGGTGTAACCCGAGAGGCCATCACCGATGATAATGGCCTTTATTATATGGAGGTCAATGATCTGACGCTGCCCCTGCTGGTGGTTGGAACCTATACACAGGCGGGTGTAGTACATTCCCAGTACGCCTTTGTCTCGGCTGACAAAGCAACGGCTGATAGCGTCACGGCAAACATCA
This sequence comes from Thiohalomonadaceae bacterium, assembly GCA_041555695.1. Lineage (GTDB taxonomy): Bacteria > Pseudomonadota > Gammaproteobacteria > Thiohalomonadales > Thiohalomonadaceae > JAPHSX01. The sequence goes on from JBFFJV010000227.1 coordinate 2,308, forward strand.
ATGAGTACACTACTTTGCTGGTGGCTGCGATGGCACAGGACGCAGGAGTCGCTCTAGATACTGCACCGGAGGCACTTGATGATACCGTCCGCAACAACATGCTAGGCGTTGACTATCTGCCCACGATTGCCAGCATGGAGGAGCTTTTCTGCTCCGTGCTGCTGAACCCGGATGGCACTCCACAGGGCTGTGAGTGGGGGGCAAGCGAGGATCTTCTGTCAACGCCATATGCCCCGACTGTCGATGGCAATGCGATTGATAAGCTGGTGGCATTGATGGATATCACGGTGGATCTCACTACAGGTGATGTCATCGTTGCAGATTCTACAGGCGTAACAATAGCTACCGTATCCCTTGCTGACATTATTGCAGGCACCATCCCTGCAGATACTCTGACTCCGACCGATGCAGCCAATCTTGAGGCAGTCTATACGCCTCCTGCAACGATTACACCCATAGAGAATGAAGATGTGGTTGCTCAAGTTTCAACTGATGGACGTGTGAGGGGATATGTTGATTATTACAGCAATGCTCTTACAGCAGACATAATGATAGAGAATCTATCTTCATGTCCTGGTGAAAGAAGAAATCTCGTTGTTACTCCAGGGGTTAATGCAGCCACTCCTTCACTAATATTTCCAGATTATGATACGTTTGATGTATTAGATCGCAGTATTGGAAATATTGGCCCCATCGACGCCTGTCGTCCGTATGCATTCGATTATCAATTTGATTACAACTTGGTGATTCGAAAAACCCAAACAGGTCTGGTTGATGGTGTTCCTGTATGGACATACGACGTACCCGTATGTGAGCAGTATTCAAATAAGACGCTAGAAAAGATCCTTCAGGAAACCTACCAAGACACTAGCGCCAGCTTTGCCACATCGTTCAGTCAACCCTATATTGAAGTGCGTCCTGCATTATATCGTTACAGCGAAGCATGGCCGGATAGCAGTGTTAACTTTGTCTATGAACCAACTTGTCCGATGCTGGCGGAGTTCTCAATAACACCCACATCCGGTGTGGCTCCGTTAACGGTTAGTGTGGATGCAAGCGGATCGGTAGGCTCTGATATTGTGAGTTATTCCTGGTCAACGAGTGATGGGCAAGCCGCTACAGGTTTAACCTCATCACTGACATTTACAACAGCAGGAACCCACACCATTACGCTTACCATTGCGAACTCAGGCGGTGTGACTGAGTTTGTCACTAAAACTGTGACGGTAGACCCTGTGCCTGTAGCCGGATTTACCTGGAGTACCGGTGCATCACTGCAGATTAATTTAGATGCAAGCTCCTCTACGGGTGCTGGTATTACCAGTTATCAGTGGAGTGCTAGTGATGGGCAAACAGCAACAGCTCAGTCAGCCAGCTTCACTTTCGCTGCTGCAGGTAGTTATTCAGTGACATTAACTATCACCGATAGAAATGGAGAGACATCAGCAGTTACTCAAGTTGTCGTGGCAGAGGAAATTCAACCATCATCCTGTGCAACCATTGGGAACTTGATGTGGGAAGTTAAAACCGATGATGGAGGGGTTAGGGATGTTGATAATACGTACAATTGGTATGACCCGAGTTTAACCGGGTACTGGGAGGAGGCCACATTTGGGACGAGGTATCCAGAGGCTGGTTTTGATGTCCCCCCGACTACCTATGACTATGTTCAGAGCGTCAATGCACTAAACTTGTGTGGCTATAATAACTGGCGGATGCCAACCATTAGCGAGCTTGAAAGTCTGGTTATCACTGTTTCAACGCTTAGTACTGCACATATTGATACTCAGTTATTCCCTAATACTACCTGGGGTAGCTCCGGTTCTTTCTGGTCGGGAACATCTGAGGATGTCATTACATTTAGAGCCTGGGCGGTAAACTTCAATGATGGTGTTACATATTCCTATGTAAAAGATGGTGGTCCAGAGCAAGTACGCTTAGTACGTACAGTGCAATAGTAAGCAGAGGGTGAATTCAGATTCCCTGTGCATATAACCAAATGAATAAAACTGAATTGATTTATTCATACCACTTCTGACACTAGTTGGGGTAGGGCCAACAAGTTGCTAACAAGCCTTGTATCGGAAACGATATGAGGCTTTTTTTATGGAATCAAGTGATTCACTGCACTGGCCATGTGACAGATAGGGCAATTGTGACCCTGTTTCAGCCGATCCATGTCAGGTACCATAAGCCCCCTTTTCCCTGTCACTGTTATCTGGCCCTGGAACCTGCCCGCGTGGATGCCCACTTCAAATCGCTGATCAACTCTCTGGATAGCTGCATGCTCTCCGAGCGCCGTGTGCTGCGCCGTCGCCTCGATGGCCTGTGGCGACGCCAGCGCAGCAACCAGCCGGTGGACCAGGGGCTGGCGAAGGTGGA